>JAHEXN010000024.1 GCA_023252095.1 Actinomycetes bacterium
TCTTCGCCGTCGTCGACGAGGTCGACTCGATCCTGATCGATGAGGCGCGCACGCCGCTGATCATCTCCGGACCCACGCAGGAGCAGGTCCAGTGGTACGCCGAGTTCGCCAAGATCATCGAGAAGATGTCGCCCGACGTGCACTACGAGGTCGACGAGAAGAAGCGCACGATCAGCGTCACCGAGGAGGGCATCGACGTCGTCGAGAACTCGCTCGGCATCGACAACCTGTACGACTCGGTCAACACCCCGCTCATCAGCTTCCTGAACAACGCCGTCAAGGCGCGCGAGCTGTTCAAGCGTGACAAGGAGTACGTCGTCGTGGACGGCAACGTCATGATCGTCGACGAGCACACGGGTCGCATCCTCGACGGGCGCCGCTACAACGAGGGCCTGCACCAGGCGATCGAGGCCAAGGAGGGCGTGCGCATCCGCGAGGAGTACCAGACCCTCGCCACGATCACGCTGCAGAACTACTTCCGCCTCTACGAGAAGCTCTCGGGCATGACCGGCACGGCCATGACCGAAGCCAGCGAGTTCGACAAGATCTACGGTCTCGGCGTCGTCCCGATCCGCACGAACCGCCCCGTCGCGCGCGAGGACCTGCCCGACCTCGTGTACCGCACCGAGGAGGCCAAGTTCGAGGCCGTCGCGCAGGACATCGTCGAGCGGCACGCCGCCGGCCAGCCGATTCTCGTCGGCACGACCAGCGTCGAGAAGAGCGAGCGGCTCTCCAAGATGCTGCGCAAGCGCGGCGTCGTGCACGAGGTCCTGAACGCCAAGCAGCACGAGCGCGAGGCTGCGATCGTCGCCCTCGCCGGTCACCGCGGCGCTGTGACGGTCGCGACCAACATGGCCGGTCGAGGCACCGACATCATGCTGGGCGGCAACGTCGAGTTCCTCGCCGACCAGGCGCTGCGCAAGCGAGGTCTGGACCCGGCCGATCCCGAGAGCGGCTACGAGGAGGCCTGGGCCGACGCCGTCGCCACGGCCGAGGCGCAGGTCAAGGCCGAGCACGACGAGGTCGTCGAGCTGGGCGGACTCGCCGTGATCGGCACCGAGCGCCACGAGTCGCGCCGTATCGACAACCAGCTCCGCGGCCGCTCCGGCCGCCAGGGTGACCCGGGCATCTCCCAGTTCTACCTGTCGCTCGAGGACGACCTGATGCGTCTGTTCAAGGCCGACTGGGTCAACTGGGTCCTGCAGCGCATGAACATCCCCGACGACGTGCCGATCGAGAACAAGCGCGTCACGGGCGCGATCGCGTCGGCTCAGGCGCAGGTCGAGACGCAGAACTTCGAGACCCGCAAGAACATCCTCAAGTACGACGACGTCATGAGCCGTCAGCGCGAGGTCGTGTACGCCGAGCGCCGCAAGGTGCTCGAGGGCGAGGACCTTCGCGACTGGGTCCGCGACATGATCGAGCAGGTCGTCACGGCCTACGTCGTGGGTGCGACCGAGGGTTTCTCGGAGGAGTGGGACCTCGACGCCCTGTGGACCGCCGTCGGCACGCTGTACCCCGTGACGCTGGCGACCGACGACGTCGTCGCGGACGCGGGTGGACGCGACAAGCTGAGCCGCGAGCTGCTCACCGAGATCCTCGTCGAGGACGCCCTGGCGGCGTACGACCGTCGCGAGAAGGAGCTCACGGAGCCCGTCGCCCGCGAGGCCGAGCGACTCGTCGTGCTGAGTGTGCTCGACCGCAAGTGGCGCGAGCACCTCTACGAGATGGACTACCTCCGCGAGGGCATCGGCCTGCGTGCCTACAGCCAGCGCGATCCTCTCGTCGAGTACCAGCGCGAGGGCTTCGACCTGTTCTCCGCGATGATGGAGGCCACGCAGGAGGAGGCCGTCGGCTACCTGTTCAACGTCGAGGTCAACGTCCAGGTGCCCGAGGGCGAGGCGGAGGCCCCCCAGGTCTCGGCCAAGGGCGTCGCGACGCCGGCGGAGCAGAAGCTCGCGTACTCGGCTCCGAGCGAGGACGGCGAGGCCGAGGTGCACACCGAGGAGGCGTCTCCCGAGGAGACTGCCGCTCGCAAGGCGCAGAACGCCAAGGACAAGGCGCGCCAGAAGGCCAAGCAGCAGCGCAAGAGCCGCAAGAACAACCGGTGACGCGCTGGCGCGCGGTGGCGTGAGCCACCGCGGGCCCAGCAGCCTCAGCCCCACTCGAGGGCCGTGCAGCGCCAGGTGGGCTGGTCGCGGTGGTCAGGCAGCAGCTCGAGCCGGACCGCCACGGCGCGGGAGCGGCGGTGGTGCACGAAGCGGCCGGCGACCTCCGCGACGCTCGGGGAGATCATCGAGACGTGCACCGAGACGACGCGGGCGTTGCCCCGTCGGCCTGCGGCTCGGCGGGCGCCCAGAGTGACCCGCCGCTCGAGCGCCCGGTAGACGTCGGGCGCGAGCCAGCCGGCGAGCTGTCGGGCCGGGCGGTCGCCCACGAGGACCTCGACGACGGCCTGGAGGAAACGGGAGGTGCGCTCCCGCAGGGGTGCCTCGGGCTGGGGTCCGCGTTCGACCGGGACGGGCAGCACGGGTCGCAGGCCGGGGATCGGCAGCGGGATCTGCTGGTCGGCATCGGAGTCGATGCCGAATGGCACGACGACGGCGAGCGCGGTCGCCGACCTCACGGGGCCACCTGGCCCTCGACGGGGACCGCCAGGACCTGGCCCGGGTGCAGCACGTCGGGATCGGGCCCGATGGTGGTGCGGTTCGCCGCGTGCCACGCCGCCGTCAGTCGGGCGACCTCGCGGTGCGTGGCCGTCGGACCGGCGTGCTCCTGGGCCAGGTTCCACAGGCAGTCCCCCGCCTGCACGACGACGGTGCCCGCGGCCGAGGGCGTCTGGGTCCCGGTCGGGGGAGACGCGCTGGCGGGTGGTCCGGTCGGTGCCGCGGCTGGCGCGCGGTCCGGGAGCGGTAGACCGTCGAGGTCGGCCGGCGTCGCCTGGGCGCTCGACCCGAGCAGGAGTGCGCCGGTCGAGAGGGTCGCCGCGAGCCACGCTGGAGCGAGTCGTCGCGCGAGGCCGGCTCCCGCGCCGGTGCGGAGCGCGACGGTGACGAGCGCGCTCGCGACGAGGAGCCACAGCGACAGCGCTGCCAACGCCAGGACCGCGACCCCCGCGAGGACCTCGGTGAGGTCCGGACCGGTCACGGATCGGGCGCTCCCGGCGAGGTCGGGCATGGAGAGGGCCAGCCCCAGGCCTGCGCCGATCGTCGTGATCAGGACACGCCTTTCCTTGATGTGCTGCATGAATCCCCCGTTTGATGACGTTTGATGACGTTAGACAACACCAAAGACCGTTAGCACGCACCTGTCAACGACCCGGTGCACAAGTGCCGCCTAGGGTGCGCCCATGAGATGGGATCGACTGCTGGCGGAGATCGAGGCGGCGGCGCTCGACGAGGCCACGCTCGAGCGCGACGCGCTGGCGGGCGAGCTCGTCGACCAGGAGTGGGCCGCGGTCCGCGCTCGCGACCTGATCTGGGGCGACGTCGCGCTGGACGTGCGGGGTGTCGGCTGGATCGAAGGTCAGGTGGTCCGGCCGGCGGAGGACTTCGTCGTCATGACGGCAGGGGTGCGAGACGTCATCGTCGCGCGAAGCGCCGTGCTGGGCTGGCGTGGGGGCACGGGCCGCGCTCCCGAGCTCCTCGGGGTCGGCGCGAGGCTGGGCTGGTCACAGCTCCTGCGCGCGATCCGCGACGACGGGGAGGACGTGCGCGTGGTGCGGATCGACGGCAGTCAGGTGGTGGGCACGATCGGGGCCGTGGCCCAGGACGCGATCCGCGTCCGGCCGCTCGGGGGAGCCGATCCCGGGTCGACGGCGGTCTGGGTCGTGCTGACCGCGATCGCGACGCTCCAGGTGGTCTGAGTCGCGTCAGTCGGAGCCGCGGGACGACTCGAGCCCCTGGTCGTCGAGCGAGGGCTCGAAGTCCGGGTCGAGCAGGTTCGACTCGACGCGGGCGTACTGCCGCTGGATGTAGTCCTCGAGCTCGACGTGCTCGACCCGCCACTGCCCGCGACCGCCGATCTGGATGCCGCGCAGGTCGCCCGAGCGGACGAGGGCGTACACCTGCCGGACGGTGACGTTCAGGACCTCGGCGACATCGGCGAGCGTGAGGAATCGCGGCGTCTCCGAACCCATGGCTCCAGTGTGGCACGACGCCGTGTCAGCGCTCGGCCCGTGACCGGGTCGCCTGTGGACCGTCCGGGGACGGGTGGTGGACGAGTCGCGGCACCGTGCAGTAGACATCCGGGTCAGGTGCGCGATCGCGGGCCAGGTCCGTTCGGGGGGACGAGCAATGGGACGACAGGACGTCATGACGCGGCCGGCGCGACGGGTCGCCGTGCGTCGATGGCGCGATCCGCGGCTGCTCGCAGGGGTCGTGCTCGTCGTCGGAGCCACGGTGCTCGGTGCGCGCGTCGTCGTCGAGGCGGACGACACCGTGGAGTACTGGTCGGTCTCGCACGAGGTGCGGGCGGGCGAGACCGTCGATCGCGACGACCTCGTCGTGGCCCGGGTCAGGCTCGACGGTGCCAGTGCCGACGCCTACGTGCGGGCCAGCGAGGAGCTGCCCGGCGAGCTCGGCACGCTGCGCTGGACCGACGACCTGGACCGGGGTTCCCTCGTCGCCCACGAGGCCTGGGCCACGGGCGGGGAGTCGCGCGGGCACCTCCCCGTCAGCGTCCAGACCGGCTTTCTGCCCGCCGACCTCGGAGCCGGTGACGTCGTCGACATCTGGGTGGGACCCGGACCTGGGGAGCCCACGGACGTGCCCGCCGCGCGGTTCGCGTCAGGCCTGAGGGTCCTGGACGCAGGGGAGTCGGAGACCCTGGGCGCCAGCGTGACCCGGACCGTCGTGCTCGACCTCGGCTCCGAGACGCTCCGCGGCGAGCAGGTCGCCGCGATCGCGGCCGGCCACGTGACGCTGGTTCGCGTGCCGTGACCGACGTCGCCATCGCGGCCGCGGGAGCTGCCTGGGAGCCGCAGGCACTCATGGCGGTCGACCGCGCGCCCCACCTGCGGCTCGCTCGCCGCTGCGTCGACGTCAGCGAGCTGCTCGCGGTCGTGCGGACCGGTGCCGCGACGGTCGCGGTCGTCGACCCGGGGCTCCCCGGTCTCGACATCGACGTCGTGCGTGAGCTCACGGCCGCGGGGGCGACCGTCGCGGCCTGTGGCGACGACGCGGCAGCGGCCGCACTCGGCGTCCTGCGCCGTCCGGATCCCGGGGAGCTCGGTCAGGTCGACTGGGCCGAACCCGTGCCGGTCCCGGGACCGCCGCCGCCGGCAGCCGGGGCGGACGACCCCGGGACGGGCCGGACCCTTGTCGTGTGGGGTCCGGCGGGTGCACCCGGGCGCTCGACCCTGGCTCTGGCCCTGGCCTCGGCCCTCGCGGCACTCGGGAGGCCCACCGCACTCGTCGATGCCGACGTCGCCGGCGGGACTCTGGCACAGCAGCTCGGCGTACTCGACGACCTCAGCGGGGTCCTGGCCGCCTGCCGGGCCGCCGGCAACGGCCGCGTTCACGAGGTCGACGATCACCTCGTGGAGGTGGAGCCCGGCCTCGACCTGCTCACCGGGATCCCGCGGGCCGACCTGTGGCCGCACCTGCGCGTCGGCGCGTTCGGCACGGTCCTCGACCGACTCCGCACCGATCACGCCCACGTCGTGGTCGACGTCGGGTCGGGGCTGGACCTCGACGGGGCCGTCGGGCGCTCCCGCCACGCGCTGACCAGACACCTGCTGGAGGAGGCCGACGACGTGGTGGTCGTGGGCCGCGCCGACCCCGTGGGCCTGTCGCGGCTCGTCCGCGGTCTGGCGGAGCTGCACGACGCCGTCCCGAGGCCACCGAGCGCCGTCGTCGTGAACCTGGCCGACCCGGGGCCGGGGTGGAGCGAGCACGAGATCGGCGAGACCGTGCGCCGCCTCGCCGGGCGGATCCCCGACCTGTTCCTGCCTGCCGACCCTGCCGCGATGCACACGGCGCTGATGCACGGCAGGTCCCCGCGCGTCGCGGCTGCGGCGTCGCCGTTCGTGCGGCGTGTCGACGACCTCGTGGCGTCACTCCGGCTGGACGTCCGGTGATAGCCTCGCCCCGACCGGAGTGAGGAGTGCCATGCAGCGCCTGAGCCCGCTGGACGCGCTGTTCCTGCAGAGCGACAGCCCCACGGTTCCCCGCCAGATCGCGACGTTGGCGATCCTCGAGGCAGGGGACACCTCGCTCGACCACGACCGTCTCCTGCGCATCATCGACGAGCGCATCGACCTCGTCCCCCGCTACCGCCAGGTCCCGCGGCACGTCCCGGGGCGCATCGGGCCCCCGGTCTGGGTCGACGACGAGAACTTCGACATCACGCTCCACGTCCGCCGCTCGGCGCTGCCGTCGCCGGGATCGCGGGACGCCCTGCACGAGCTCGTCGGCCGACTCGTCGCCCGCAGGCTCGACCTGGACCGGCCGCTGTGGGAGCTGTACCTCGTCGAGGGCCTCGAGGACGGTGCCGTCGCGCTGCTGTTCAAGGCGCACCAGGCCCTCGTCGACGGTTCAGAGACGGTCGACCTGGCCCAGGTACTGCTCGAGGAGGTCGCCCACGCGCGCGACATCCCGCACGAGGAGTGGACCCCGCGTCCGGACCCGGGTGCGCTCGCGCTGGCCGCCTCCTCGGTCAACCGCACCGTGACGCACCCGGGCGAGGCCCTCCACACGGTGGAGCGGGTCGCGGGGCGGTTCGTCCGTCACCTCCCGATCTTCGGTACCCCGACCACCCCGTCCCACGGTGTCCTGCACACCACGCTGTCGCGGCACCGTCGGTTCGCGACCGTCGCGGTCTCGTTCGGCGACCTCCGTCGGGTCCGCGAGTTCCATGGCGGCACCGTCAACGACGCGATCCTGGCGTCGATCGCGGGTGGGCTACGTGGGTGGATGCTGACCCGCGCGGAACCCGTCACGCCGAAGACCAGCTTCCGGGCGCTCGTGCCGATGTCGGTCGTGTCCGAGGGTCTGCCCACCTCGCTGGGGTCACGGGTCAAGGGGCACCTGCTCTCCCTGCCGGTCGGGGAGACGAATCCCGTGGTCCGCCTGCACCAGGTGTCCTACGCGCTGAAGGACCACCGGGAGACCGGCCTCGCGGTCGCGGCCAACGAGCTCGCCAACCTTCCCGGCTTCGCCACCTCCACGTTCCACGCGGTGGGCGCGCGGGTCGCGATGGCCGAGGCGAGGCGCGACCACCACATCACCATCACGAACGTCCCGGGCTCGTTCGATCCCGTGTACCTGGCCGGACAGAAGGTCCGGGAGGTCTACTCAGCCATCCCGCTCCGCGGCAACCGGGCGGTCTCGATCGCCGTCACGTCCTACAACGGTCAGGTGTTCTTCGGGCTGGTGGGAGACCGTGAGGCGGTCCCGGACCTCGACGTCCTGGCCCAGTGCATCCGGGAGTCGGTCGACGAGCTCGTCGAGACGGCGACGTCGACGGCCCGGCGTGCCCCGCGCGGCCGCCAGCGTCCCCAGCGAGGCAAGGCGTGAGGGTCTACCTGGGCGCCGACGCCGACGACCTGCGTCGTCTGGCCGCGGGCGAGACGCTCGACCGCGAACAGCTGCTCCCCGCGTCCGACGACGAGGAGGACGAGCTCGCCGCGCTCGAGGAGGCCGCTGAATCGGCACCCGTGGCCGTGGCCGCCGAGGTCGACGTCGAGGATGCCCCCGTCGCCCTCACGCACGTGCGGGCGTTCCACGTCGCGCTGGACGACAGCGGTCACCTCCAGTGGTTCGGTGCCGACGAGCTGGACGCGGTGCTCGCCCTGCTCGACTGATCCCCGCCCCGCCCGCGGCACGCACGAGGGCCCTGCATCCGACGTGGATGCGGGGCCCTCGGGGTCGGTGCCGGATCAGATCTTGGTCTTGCCCAGCTTCACCTCGGCGTTGAGCGAACGCACGATCTGCTTGTGGATCTCCGGCTCGATCTTGCGGCCGAGCAGCGGGATCGAGACCTTGACGTCACCCTTGACGGTGAAGACCGTGCCGCCCTTGCCGTCGTCCTCGAGCGCGGCCGTGCCGAGCATCTCGGCGGGCTGGCCGATGATGGAGACCTTGACGTCGGCCACGCGCGAGCCGTCGCTCTTCTGGCTCCACTTCTCGGTCTGCTTGACCTTGACGGTGGGTCCGGTGAGCTTCTTGACGAAGTCGGGCAGGTCGGCCGGCATCGAGCGCACGATCGTGACGACGCCGTCGTCGACCGTGACCTCGTAGTCGGTCGCCCCCTGGTCCTCGCACGTCTCGGTGCGGAACGCCTCGGACGTGATGAGGGCGTACACCTCGTCGACGCCAGCGCTGTACGTGAATGTCTCGGAGAGCTTCATGCGCACATCCTGTCAGGCGATCGCGGGGTTGTCAGCGTGTGCGTGCGGCGGGTCAGCGGACCCCGCCCTCGCCCTCGACGGCCTGCTGGGCCCCGGTCTGCAGGGCCTTGAGCTCGGCCAGCCGTGCCTCGACCTCGAGCTGGTCGGCGTCGACCTCGAGCTCGGCGAACTGCGAGTCGAGGCTCGACGAGGCCAGCTCGGCCTTGCCGGCCACGAGTGCCTCGTCGCGCCGCACCTTCTCCTCGAAGCGCGACAGCTCGCTCGTGGGGTCGAGCACGTCGATCGACTTCACGGCGTCGGCGACCTTGGCCTGGGCCTCGGCGGTCTTGGCGCGGGCGACGAGCTGGTCGCGCTTGATCTTGAGCTCGTCGAGCTTGACGCGCATCTGGACGAGCCCGACCTTGAGCTTCTCGACCGTCTCGCCCTGCGAGGCGATCATGGGCGCCGCCTGCTTGGCCTCGTTCTCGAACGAGATCTGCTTGGTCAGGGCGAGCTTGGCGAGCTGGTCGAAGCGGTCGGCCTCGCTCGCCTGTCCGCTCGTGCGGAGGGCGTCGGCACGCTGTGACGCGGCGAGGGCCTTGCCACCCCACTCCTTGGCGGCGGCCACGTCCTCGGCGTGGTCGGACTCGGCGAGCCGCAGGTTGCCGATCGTCTGGGCGACGGCATCCTCGGCCTCGGCGATCGAGCTGGTGTAGTCGCGCACGAGCTGGTCGAGCATCTTCTGCGGGTCCTCGGCCTTGTCGAGCAGCGCGTTGATGTTCGCGCGCGTGAGCTGGCTGATGCGACCGAGGATGGACTGCTTCTGGGCCATGGTGGGTCCTCTTCGTCCGAGCGAGATGGGGTGTGTGCCCCGAGTCAAGCGCACCGCAGGCCCGCACTCAACCGGTGAGGTCGAGCACGGGCCTGCGACGAGCCGCTGGGTCAGGCCATCTGACGACGTGCTGTGCGGGCGCCCAGGAGGACGACCCCGCCCAGCAGTGTCACGAGCACGCCACCGAACAGCATCGTGGCGGACGCCTCGAGGCCGGTCGACGGCAGCACGGTGGCCTGCGTGGGCGCCGCGGCCCGCGGAGCCGCGACCGGGACGACCGGAGCCACGGGGGCTGCCGGGACGACCGGAGCGGCCGACACCGTCACGATGATCTCGCTCGAGTTGCCCACGACGACGCAGCTGGTGTCGTCGCCCGGGATCGCGCAGAGGGCGAGGTAGTACCAGATGCTGCCGGACGCGGCCGCGGTGAACGTGATCTCACCCGTGATGCTGTTGAACGACACGTTCGTGAAGTTCGCCGGGTCGGTCAGCGCGGTGTCGACGAAGTACTGGCGCAGCGAGCCGGGCGTGCCCAGGCCCTCGGCGTTGGTCTCGTCGTCGAGCACCTCGTCGTTGGCGGCCACGTTCAGGGTGATCGGGACGCCGGAGACGCCCGCGGCCAGGTCGGTCACAGTGCAGGCGATGTCGAGGCCGGTTCCGCCGAACAGGTCGTCGTTGCCCGCCTCGCCACACAGCTCGTCGTTGCCGGAACCGCCGAAGATGTCGTCGTTGCCGTCACCGCCGTACAGGGTGTCGTCGCCCGCGTTGCCGAAGATGTTGTCGCTGCCACCCTCGCCGTTGATGTAGTCGTCGCCGCCGATGTTGACGAACACTCCGTCACCGAAGAGGTCGTCGGCACCGTCGCCGCCGAAGATGATGTCGTCGCCGCCGATGTTGACGATGAACCCGTCACCGTAGACCTCGTCAGCGCCGTTGCCGCCGTCGATGAAGTCGTCGCCGCCGACGTTGGTGACTTCTCCGTCGCCCAGGATCAGGTCGGCTCCACCGCCACCGTTGATGACGTCGTCGCCGCCGTTGTTGGTGATGTTCTCGCCGTCGCCATAGATCTCGTCGGCTCCACCGCCACCGTTGATGACGTCGTCGCCGCCGTTGTTCGTGAAGCTCTCACCGTCACCGGAGATCTCGTCGGCCCCGCCGCCACCGTTGATCGTGTCGTCGCTGCCGTTGTTGGTGAGGTTCGGGTCACCGTTCAGGTCGTCGGAGCCGCCGGTGCCGTCGATCGTCTCGTCGGTGCCGTCGCCGATGATCGTGTCGGCCGATGCTGCCACTGGAGCCAGGGCGATCGTCGCGACTGCCGCGGCGACCCCCAGACGGAGTGCTGTTCTCTTCATGGGATGACCTCGTGAGGGAGGAGGATCCGGCCGCGAACGGCCGGGTGGTCCCTCGTATGTCAGCATGATTACGGCCTGCATGTGAGGTGAATCACGATGATTCGACGCCTCTTCCCGCCTGGAGGCGAGCGCCCCGCCGAAAGATGATCCGGACGGGCCACGCGCGCATGGTTCAGACGGGGAGTGTCAGCGTGAACGCCGTCTCGCCCGGTCCGCTGCGCACTGCGACCTCGCCGCCGTGCGCCTCGACGATGGCCTTGACCAGCGAGGTGCCGAGGCCGGCACCGCCCGAGGCGCGGGTGCGGGAGGAGTCGCCCCGCGTGAACCGGTCGAAGACGTGGGGCAGGAGGGCCGCGTCGATCCCGGGGCCGTCGTCGCGGACGGTCACGGTCACGCGGGTCCTCGCGCTGCGCAAGGAGGTCGTGACGGTCGTGCCCTCTGGGGTGTGGCGCGAGGCGTTGGTCAGCAGGTTCGTGACGGCCTCGTGGAGGCGGCCCGCGTCGCCGGAGACCTCGACGGCGTCGTCGGGAAGCTCCAGGCTCCAGCGACGATCTGGGTCCACGACCTGACGATCGGCCACGGCCTCGAGCACGACCTGGGTCAGGTCGACCGAGGCGCGGTCGAGCGGTCGTCCCGAGTCGAGCCGGGCCAGCAGCAGGAGGTCGCTCACGAGCGACGACATGCGGGCCGACTCGGTCTCGACCTTCGCCAGGGCCTGACGCACGACGTCGGGGTCCTGGCCCGAGCGTCGGACAAGCTCGGTGTAGCCCGCGATCGTGGCGAGCGGGGTGCGGAGCTCGTGCGAGGCGTCGGCCACGAACTGGCGGACCTGCTGCTCGCTCTGGTGCCGCGCCTCGAGGGAGAGCTCGACGTGCTCGAGCATCGCGTTGAGGGCTTCGCCGACCCGACCCACCTCGGTCGCCGGGTCGGTGAGGTCAGCCCTGACGCGCGGCGTGCCGACGACGGCACCGCTCGAGAGCGGGAGGCGCGAGACCTCGTGCGCCGTGCCCGCCACCTCGTGCAGCGGCCGGAGCTGGCGACGCACCACGACGCGCGCGACGCCAGCTGCCACCAGCGTGCCGGCGAGGGTCAGGCAGGCCTCCCACACCAGCATGCTCGTCATCGTCTCGTCCACCTCGTCGGTCGGGAGGCCGCCGACGACCAGGACACCCTCGGGGCTCCGGAGCGCAAGCACGCGGTAGGTGCCCAGCTCGTGGAGGTCGACCGTGCGCACCTCGTCGTCGGCCGGAAGATCTGCCAGCACCCCGAGCACGTCGGTCGACAGGGCCTCCTGCGTGCCGTCGCCCACCAGGTCTCCGCGCCCTGCCGACCCGAGGAAGACCGCCGTCAGGGTGCCTTCGCCCTGTCCGACCGCGACGGGAAGCGGTTCCGACGCCGGTGGGCGTGGCCCGTCGGGCAGTCGGTCGAGCTCGCGCGTGGAGCGGTCGAGGCTGTCGTGCAGCTGGGAGTCGAGGCGATCGGTCAGGTACGAACGCATCGTGAGGGTCGCGAGCGCCGAGACGCCGAGGCCCACGACCGCCACGAGGGACACCGCCGTGACGATGAGGCGGCCCGTGAGGGTCGCCGGTACCAGGCGGGGCACGCGAGCTCAGCTCCCGGGCTTGAGCACGTAGCCGGCGCCCCGCTTGGTGTGGATCATCGGCGTACGGCCGGCGTCGATCTTCTTGCGCAGGTAGGAGATGTAGAGCTCGACCACGTTGGCCTGCCCGCCGAAGTCGTAGTTCCACACCCGGTCGAGGATCTGCGCCTTGCTCAGCACGCGCTTCGGGTTGCGCATGAGGTAGCGCAGGAGCTCGAATTCTGTGGCGGTGAGGGCGATCTCGTCGCCGCTGCGGAACACGTCGTGACTGTCCTCGTCGAGCGTGAGGTCGCCGACCGTCAGCACGTGGCTCTCCTGGTGCTCGAGCGCCCCGGAGCGGCGGAGGTGACCACGGAGCCGGGCCACGACCTCCTCGAGGCTGAAGGGCTTCGTGACGTAGTCGTCGCCGCCCGCCGTGAGCCCCCGGACGCGGTCCTCGACGGCGTCACGCGCCGTGAGGAACACGACCGGCACGTCGGGGGCGAAGGCGCGGATGCGCCGGAGCACCTCCAGGCCGTCGAAGTCCGGCAGCATCACGTCGAGCACGATCGCGTCGGGGCGGGAGTCGCGTGCGGCCTGGACGGCACTGCGTCCGTTCGCGGCGGTCGTGACGTCCCACCCCTCGAACCGCAGGGCCATCTGGAGGAGCTCGGCGATGTTGGCCTCGTCGTCGACGACGAGGACACGGACCGGTGAACCGTCGGCACGGGACAGGGCAGGGGACATCTGCCCAGTGTGGGACCGGAGGCTGCGCGCCGCTTGGCAACAGCCTGTCATAAGCCTGTGAGTTTCGGGAGAAGTGGCCTCCCGCCCGTGGTCCGCAGGAGATGCCTCGGTCCTCGACAGGTCGATGACAGGCTCGGCGCGGACGGTGGAGCCATGACTGACACCACCACGATCGAGTCCACCGTCCCGCCCGTCCCACCGCCTGTTCCGCCCGCCGAGGCCGTCCCGTCGAAGGAGCCACGCGGCACCTCCGTGCGGGTCGCCGGCGCGGTCGCCGTGGCGGCCCTCGTCGTCGGCCTCGGCACCGGGACCGGGCTGGGATTCGCGCTCGACTCCGAGGCAGTCCCGGGTGGCGGCCCCCGCCAGCTGCAGCCCGGCGGACCCGGTCCGCTGCCGGGCCAGCCGGGGCAGGGCCCGGGTGCGCGCCCGGACGCGGGCCAGCTCCCCGAGGGCGGGCCGCAGGGCGCTCCGGAGGGCGAGCCCGGTTCCGCGGACTCCTCCGGCTCGGCCGACTCCTCGTCCTAAGGTCGGGCGCCGCGCGCCGTGGGGCGCTCTCGCGGTACAACTCGTGCATGAGTCGTCGCGGAGAGCGCCCCTCGACCGGGGTCGCTCGGGTCTCGTTCGTCTGGCGCCTTCGCGTCGCGATGGTCGTCGGCCTGGTCATGACCAGCGTCGTCGGGGCGGTCGTCGTGTTCTGCCTCGCGACGCTCGTGATCCCCCTGCCGATCGAGGACGACGACGGCCTCGCGATGGTCAACCTCGTGACGGTCTCGATCGTGGTTCCCCTGCTGATCGTGATCGGGATCGTCTGCGGTCTGCAGATCACTCGGCCGGCGCTGCGGTGGGTGCGACAGGACCGACCGCCGAGCGACGACGAGAAGCGCGCCGTGCTCAACACGCCGCGGCGCTTCTTCGTGCTGCACGCCGTGCTCTGGGGCTCGGCGACGGTGTTCTTCGCGACGTTCAACGCGTTCGTGTCGGTGCAGCTCGGGGTGACGGTCCTGCAGATCGTGGGTCTGGCGGGCATCGTGACGAGCTCGGTCGCCTACCTGGTCTCGGAGCGGCTCACCCGACCCCTCGCGGGCCGGGCGCTGGCGTCCGGCATCCCCAGCGACATCCGGGTCCGGTCGATCGCGAACCGCACGATGTTCGCGTGGCTGCTCGGCACGGGCGTCGTCGTCTGGGGGATCGGTGCCGTGGGGCTGGCCTCGCTCGTGCGGCGCGACGACGTCACGGTCGTGCAGCTCTCGGTCACGATGCTGGTGCTCGGCGTAATCGGCTTCGTCGTGGGTGGATTCACGATCTACGTCGCGGCCCGCGCCTCGTCCGATCCCGTCCGGGTGCTGCGGCTCTCGTTCGCCCGCGTCGGCGACGGGGACCTCGACGTGCGCTCGCCCATCAACGACGGCACCGAGATCGGCCTGCTCCAGGCCGGGTTCAACGAGATGGTCGACGGGCTCCACGAGCGGGAGCAGCTCCGCGACCTGTTCGGTCGTCACGTCGGCAGCGACGTCGCCCGAGCCGCGATGGCCGGTGGGGTGCAGCTCGGTGGTGAGGCTCGCGACGTCGTGGTGCTGTTCGTCGACGTCATCGGGTCGACGACCCTGGCCACGGAACGTCCGCCCGAGGAGGTCGTCTCGTTGCTGAACCGGTTCTTCACGGTCGTGATCGAGGTCGTGCACGACCACGACGGGTGGATCAACAAGTTCGAGGGTGACGCGGCTCTGGCGATCTGGAACGCGCCGGTCGAGATCGACGACCCGGAGGCGAAGGCCCTGACCGCGGCTCGCGTCATGGCGGCCCGTCTGTCGGGCGAGGTCCCGGAGCTCTCGGCGGCGATCGGGGTCTCGGGCGGCCGGGCCGTGGCGGGCAACGTCGGGGCGGCAGAGCGCTACGAGTACACCGTGATCGGCGATCCCGTGAACGAGGCGGCCCGTCTGACGGTGCACGCCAAGCAGTTCCCCGCCCACGTCGTCACGAACGCCGAGCTGCTGGCGGCCGCGGGGGAGGAGGCGGACCACTGGCAGGAGGTCGAGCCGTTCGTCGCGCGGGGCCGCTCCGAGGCGACGCGGGTCGAGACACCGCAGGGCTGACCGCCGAGGACCTCAGGAGTGCGCGTCGCGGGTGTTCTCGTACGACGCCCGCAAGACCTGCGCCAGCACCTCGGTGTCGACGTCGGCCAGGCGCTTGAGGTGCAGGCACGCCTTCGTGACGGAGTGACGTCCGAGGCGGGTGAGGGCCTCGGCGTGCTGGTCCGTGCCGTCGTTGAGGTACAGCGACAGCTTGCCGACGCGTGGCGAGAAACCGACCACGGCCGCGTCACCCTCGCGGCCGCTGGCGTAGCGGTAGTGGTAGCTGCCGAACCCGATGATGCTCGGCCCCCACATGACGGCCGGCTCGCCGGTGACGCGCTCCAGGAGCGTCACCAGAGTGCGGCAGTCGTCGCGCGTGGCAGGGTCGTCGAGCGTCGCCAGGAAGTCCTCGGCCGCGACGTTCGTGGGGCGAGTCTTCGCGTCGTCGGCCATGGCCTGGAGCGTAGGCGTGTCAGACCGCGCCGGGGAAGCCCTGCTGGCGCCAGGCCTCGTAGACCGCGATCGAGGCACAGTTCGCGAGATTCATCGAGCGGCGGGACGCCAGCATCGGGATCCGCAGGCGGTCGGTCACGCGGGCGTCGTGCTGGACCTCGTCCGGCAGGCCCGTCGGCTCGGACCCGAACATCAGCACGTCGCCCGGCTCGTAGGCGACGTCGGTGTGGGTGCGGGTGGCCGACGTGGTGAACGCGAAGACCCGGGCGTCGCCCCACGCGGCGTACGCGTCGTCGAGCGTCTCGTGGACCGTGACGACGGCGAGGTCGTGGTAGTCGAGGCCGGCGCGCCGCAGCTTGCTGTCCTCGAGGTCGAAGAGCGGGGCGACCAGGTGCAGGTGCGCGCCGGTCGCCGCCGCGAGGCGGATCGCGCTGCCGGTGTTGCCCGCGATCCGCGGCTCGACGAAGCAGATCTGGAACACGGCTCGCAGACTACTCGGCGCCCCCTACACTCATCGCTCATGGCCGCTCCCACGCGTGTACGCGTCACCCACGTCTTCACCTCGAGCCCGGAGGTCGTGTTCGACGCCCTCGCGGAGCACGAGAACCTCGGACCCGTCCTCAACGCGAAGATCACGCGCGTCAAGGACGGCGACACCGAGCGCAACGGGGTCGGCTCGACCCGTGCGCTCAAGATCGGGCCGCTCCCGGCGTTCCACGAGACCACCACCGTGGCCGACCGCCCGGCGCTGATCGAGTACAAGATCACGAAGGGCTCGCCGCTCAAGGGGCACTGGGGCCGCCAGGCGCTCACGCCGACCGCCGACGGCGGCACGCGCCTGGACTACACGATCGGTTTCGACGCCGCCGTGCCCGGCCTCGCCCCGCTCGTGGCCAAGATCCTGACGCTCGCGATCGGGAAGGGCCTCGGCAAGCTCGTCCCGTGAACTAGCAGGTCGGTGCCGAAGGCGGGATTCGAACCCGCACACCCTGAGGTACGGCGTCCTAAGCGCCGCGTGTCTGCCTTTCCACCACTTCGGCGATCGGTCGATTCTACGGGTCGGCGTCAGCAGGTGCATCGGCCAGGAGGTGCACACCGCGGCTGCGGCCTGCGAAGTTCGGCGTCAGGCGGTGGCAGTTGGGGCAGAGGAAGCGCAGGTTCTCCGCCGTGTTGTTGTGAATGTCGCCGTCGATGTGGTCCACCTCGAGCGTGAGGTCCTCGCCCATCCACTGCCCGGGGTTGCCGCAGCGGGCGCAGCAATAACGTCGCCCGGACTCGCGCAGTGCACGGCGGAGCATGTGCGCATGAGCACGTCGTTGCGAGGGATCGCGTCGGACCAGGATCTGTTCCGGCGTCAAGCGCGAGTACCTCTGACCCTTCCCAGGTCGACGGAAGTGTGAGGTGTCGAACCCGTGCCTCTTGATGACGCGGCTGAGATGGGTGTGTGCGCCGCCGTTGGGCCTCAGACCGAGCTTGCGAACGACCTCGGCCACGGACGTCGACTCGATCACGAGCGGCTCCAAGAGCTCGCGGGTGTACTTGTACGGACCTCTCATGCCAGAGACGCTAGGAGCGCCGACCGACACGCGTGACCTGTGGCCGCGTGGGCTGTGGACAACGTGGCGCGGTCCAGACCAGCCCTCAGTCCAGGCCGAGGTCGCGGCGGAGCTTGGCGACGTGGCCCGTGGCCTTGACGTTGTAGGCCGCGTGGCTGATCTTCCCCTCGGGGTCCACCACGAACGTCGAGCGAATCACGCCGTTCACGATCTTGCCGTAGAGCTTCTTCTCGCCGAACGCGCCCCAGGCCGTCAGGACCTCCTTCTCGGGGTCCGACAGCAGCGTGATCGTGAGGCCGTCGTTCTCGCGGAACTTCGCGAGCTTCTCCGGCTTGTCGGGGGAGATGCCCACGACCTCGTACCCCTCGGCCCTGAGGCGGTCGATCGAGTCGCTGAAGTCGCACGCCTGCTTCGTGCAGCCAGGAGTCATCGCCGCGGGGTAGAAGTACACGATGACCGAGGACCCGCGCAGGTCCGACAACGTGACGCTCTCGCCGGTGTCGGAAGGCAGGGTGAAGTCGGGGGCCGGGTCGCCGGGCTGCAGTCGAGTCGTCATGACCCCTATCCTTGCCCAGACGGGCAGCCCGCCCCGATCGAGGTGGACAGGAGCGAGACGTGGCGCGTGAGACCGACCAGCTGGTGGCCGAGATCGACGAGGTGCGCGATCACCTCGCCACCACGATCGACACGTTGATCGACCGGACGAGCCCCAAGTCCATCGCTCGTCGCTCGGTCGCGTCCGTGAAGGCGAGGTTCATCGACGAGAACGGGTCGCCCCGGTTCGAGACGATCGTGCCGATCGTCGCGGGTGTGGCCGGCATCGTCGCCGCGGCGATCGTGGTGCGCCGCCTGAGCCGCTGACGGCCCGGACATGATGGGGGCATGAGGCCGCACCCGCTCCTGGCGCTGCGTCGGATGCCGATGCCGCGGGAGTCCTTCGCCGACCGCTGGGCCACGCTGCGCCGTCGGTGGCGGCTCATGCTGCGCCTCAGCATCTCGACCGCAGCGGCGTTCGGCATCGCGACGCACCTGCTGGGTCACCAGCAGGCGTTCTTCGCGCCCATCGCCGCCGTCATCGTCATCATCGCCGGCGCCGGCCAGCGGGGGCGGACGACGATCGAGCTCGTCGTCGGGGTCGCGATCGGGGTGTTCGTCGGCGAGCTCCTGATCCTCACGATCGGCCGTGGCGCGTGGCAGATCGCGCTGGTCGTCGCCCTGACGGTCGCGGTCGCGACGCTCGTCGGCATCAAGGGCCTGGCCCTGACCCAGGCGGCGAACTCCGCCGTCCTGCTGGCCGCGGTCCTCCCGGCGACCGGCGCCGGAAACCCCGCGGTGACCCGCTTCCTCGACTCCCTCGTGGGCGGTGCGTGCGGCCTGGCGATGGTCCTCCTGCTGCCGCGCAACCCCGTGCGCGACATGAACCTGCAGGTGCAGCGGCTGCTCGAGGACATCGCCGAGGTGCTCGACCGGGTCGCCCAGTCGATGCGCACGGGTGATGCCGCCCTCGCTGACATCGCCCTGGGGCAGGCACGGTCGGCGCAGACCTTGATGGACTCGGTGTCGTCCACGGGCGTCAACGTCGCCGAGATCGCTCGCATGTCGCCGGTCCGGTGGCGGCAACGCGACGAGCTGCAGCGCTTCGTCGGGTCCGTGCGCGACCTCGACAACGCCCTGCGCGACGTGCGGGTCCTGGCCCGACGCGTGGCCGCCATGCTGCGTCACGGCGAGGCAGCCCCGGACGACATGCAGCGGGCGATCGAGCAGATGGGCAACGCCGTGCGGATCTACGCCGACGACCTCGCGACGCACGACAGCTTTGCCGAGGCGCGCGACGAGCTGATCGGCGCCGCCCGTCGGGCGATCACGTGCCTCCAGGGCGAGATGACGATCAACGCCGCGGCGATCGGTGCCCAGGTGCGCTCGCTCGCCGCCGACCTGCTGTCGGCCAGCGGGGTCACGCGCGACGAGCTGGGCGACCTGCTCGCCTTCGACTGACCAGCGGCACGGTCTCGCGTGTCGGCCTCGACAGGCGGACGGTTCCCGCGCTAGCCTGCTCGCACCAGCACGACGAAGGAGGTGAGCCCCTTGATGAACCACATCACGACGAACGACGCGTTCCGCGTCGCGACGAACGACGCCCTTTTCCGCGCGTTTGCCGCCGTCCGGTTCCTCAGCGGTTCGCCCTCCGGAGTCATGCACCTGCCGTAGTCCCATCACGGCACGTCCATCACCGCTCCGGATCATCGATCCGGAGCGGTTTTTCTTTGTCCACTCATCACGAAAGGAGGCGCGCCATGACCATCAACCCGACCCCACGCACCGACGAGACCATGCCCGCACACACCCATCCGACCACCCCTTCCGGCCCAGCTGCCGGCCGATCCACCCGGAAGGAGGTGTCGGACATGGCTCGATTCGGTCGCCAGGCCCGCGTCAAGCGCGCCTGGGACGAGCTGTCGGAGGCGGATCGTCAGGTCCTGCTGAACCAGGCGCGCGAGCGTCGGGTCCAGCAGGCGCAGCGCGACGCGCGGATCACCGACGCGTACGCCGCGCGGATCAACC
>JAHEXN010000025.1:0-15606 GCA_023252095.1 Actinomycetes bacterium
TGCGATGGCCACGTTGGGCGATCTGTCGGAGTCGCTGCTGAAGCGCGACATCGGCATCAAGGACATGGGTGACCTGCTCCCGGGCCACGGCGGCCTGATGGACCGGCTCGACTCGCTCATCATGGTCGCTCCCGTCGCGTGGGTCGTGCTGCACTACCTCGTGCCCGTCAGCTGACTTCTCGCTGGTCGAGTGGCTCGCCGAGGAACGAGGCGGCCGTATCGAGACCCGGTCAGGTGCTGGGGCTCGGTGGTGGACGGGCACGTCCGCCGACCGGGTCTCGATACGGGCGCTCGCAGAGCTCGCACCCACTCGACCACCGGATGGTGCGGCCCGGCGTGGTTGCTCCTCCCCGACACGCGGCGGTAACGCGCGTCGTGCAGGGTGGACACATGGCGATCAAGGTCGGGCTCGAGCACCGCACGACGTACACGTTCGACCGTCGGGTCCGGCTCAGTCCGCACGTCGTGCGGCTGCGTCCTGCACCGCACTCGCGCACGCCCGTCGAGGCGTACTCGATGCGGGTCGAGCCGGCGGGCCACTTCGTGAACTGGCAGCAGGACCCGTTCGGCAACTGGCTGGCGCGCCTGGTTTTCCCCGAGCCGGTCGACCACCTCGACATCACGGTGGGCCTGGTTGCCGACCTCACGGTCATCAACCCGTTCGACTTCTTCGTCGAGGAGTACGCCGAGCGCTTCCCGTTCGAGTACGAGCCCGGACTGCGTGCCGATCTAGCGCCATACCTCGCGCCGGTCGCGGAGGCGCCGGACGGCGGACCCGGCCCGGTCGTGTCGGGCTGGCGCGCCGAGCTGCCCGCCCTGCCCGAGGACGGCGTGCCGATCGTCGACTTCCTGGTGGGCCTGAACTCCGCAGTCCACCGCGACGTCGAGTACTCCGTACGCATGGAGCCGGGCGTGCAGACCCCCGACACGACGCTCACGCGGGCGATCGGCTCGTGTCGTGACAGCGCCTGGCTCCTGGTGTCGCTGCTGCGCCAGTACGGTCTCGCGGCCCGCTTCGTCTCCGGCTACCTCGTGCAGCTCGCGACCGACCCGCTGCTCGCGGCGCAGGCGCTCGACGGGCCGACCGGCGCGAAGGAGGACTTCACCGACCTCCACGCGTGGGCCGAGGTCTACGTGCCGGGCGCCGGATGGATCGGTCTCGACCCGACCTCGGCGCTGTTCGCCGGGGAGGGCCACATCCCGCTGTCGGCGACGCCCGATCCGGCCTCGGCCGCGCCGATCTCGGGCCAGATGGAGCCGGCCGACGTCGAGTTCTCGTTCTCGAACGTCGTGACGCGTGTGCACGAGGACCCGCGCGTCACGTTGCCGTACACCGACGAGGCGTGGGCTCGCGTCGATGCGCTCGGCGAGGAGGTCGACGCGCGGCTCGTCGCCGACGACGTCCGCCTCACGATGGGTGGGGAGCCGACGTTCGTCTCAATCGACGACGCGACGTCGCCGGAGTGGACCACCGACGCCGACGGCGAGGACAAGCGCCGACTCGCGGGGGAGCTCGCGCGACGTCTGCGCGAGATCTACGCCGGCGGCGGGCTCGTGCACCGGGGCCAGGGCAAGTGGTACCCGGGCGAGCCGTTGCCGCGTTGGCAGGTCGCGCTGCAGTGGCGCACCGACGGCGAGACCCTGTGGTCCCGCCCCGAGCTGCTCGCCGACCCGTGGGACGACGACGACGCGGTCGCGGACGCGCCGGCCCGTGCGGAGCGGCTCGCGATCGGCGTCGCCGCCGCGCTGGGGCTCGACGAGGAGCGGGTCATCCCGGCGTGGGAGGACCCGATCGTGCCGTTCGCCGCGGCGCTCCGCCGTCCGGACGGTGAGGCACCGACCGAGGCCCCCGACCGGATCGATCCCACGTGGGCCGCGGCGCTCGACGCCGGCGTCGGCGAGCCGTCCGGCTGGGTGCTGCCGATCGTGACGGGCGAGACGTGGTCGAGCCCGCGCTGGACGTTCCGGCGAGGTCGGCTGGTCCTGGCACCCGGTGACTCGCCGGTCGGCCTGCGTCTGCCGTTGGACTCGATCTCGTGGCTGCCGCCCGAGCCCTCCGGCGACCCGTCGTACCTCGAGTCGGAGCCGCCGCTGGCTCCCGTGCTCCCGAGCGTGCTGACGATCGAGCCGCACGAGGCCCCGCCGACCGCGCTCGCGTTCGAGGCGCGTGACGGCTTCGTGTTCGTCTTCCTGCCGCCCACGGAGCGCCTCGACGACTACGTGACCCTCGTCGCGACGCTCGAGAAGGTCGCCGCGGAGCTGGACGTTCCAGTCGTGGTCGAGGGCTACGCCCCGCCGCCGGACTCCCGTCTGACACAGCTGATCGTGACGCCCGACCCCGGTGTCATCGAGGTCAACCTCCAGCCCACCCGCACGTGGGGCGAGCTCCGCGACCTGACCGACACGCTCTACGACGCCGCTCGCCAGACTCGCCTCGGCACCGAGAAGTTCGACCTCGACGGCTCGCACACCGGCACCGGCGGCGGCAACCACATCACGCTGGGTGGGCCGACCCCGGCCGACTCGCCCCTGCTCCGTCGTCCCGACCTGCTGGGGAGCCTGATCCGCTACTGGCAGCGCCACCCGTCGCTGTCGTACCTGTTCTCCGGCCGCTTCATCGGGCCCACGAGCCAGGCGCCGCGGTTCGACGAGGGCCGCCCCGAGGCGGTGTACGAGATGGACATCGCGCTCGCTGAGCTCGCGCGCCTGGCCGATCAGGCGCAGCTCGCCCCGGGCGACGATCGCGAGGAGGGGGCGGAGGGCCACCGCGAGCTCCCGGGCCGTCCATGGCTCGTCGACCGGGTGCTGCGTCATCTGTTGACCGACCTCACGGGCAACACCCACCGGGCCGAGTTCTGCATCGACAAGCTCTACAGCCCCGACTCGTCGCGAGGCCGGCTCGGGCTGCTGGAGCTCCGGGGCTTCGAGATGCCGCCCCATCCGCAGATGGCGATGGTGCAGGCGCTGCTCGTCCGCTCGCTGGTGTCGATGTTCTGGCGCACGCCCAGCAACGACTCCCTCGTGCGGTGGGGCACGTCGCTGCACGAGGACTTCCTGCTGCCGCAGGGCGTCGTGGCCGACATCGGCCAGGTCGTCGCCGACCTGCGGGCGGCCGGCATCGCGTTCGAGCAGAGCTGGCTCGACCCGTTCGTCGAGTTCCGGTTCCCGCGGCTCGGGCGCACGCTGGTCGAGGCGCGCGGCACCCAGGTCGAGATCGAGCTCCGCGCGGCGATCGAGCCCTGGCACGTGCTGGGGGAGGAGGCCACCGGCAGCGGCACCGCCCGCTACGTCGACTCCTCGGTCGAGCGCCTGCAGGTCCTGGTGCGGGGAGTCGACCCGCGCAAGCACCTCGTGACGTGCCAAGGTGTCCCCGTGCCCCTGACGTCGACCGGAACGCCCGGTGAGTACTACGCCGGTGTCCGCTACCGCGCGTGGCAGCCGTGGTCGGCGCTGCACCCCACGATCGAGGTGCACGCACCGCTCCGTTTCGACCTGGTCGACGCCGAGGCCCAGGTCTCGCTCGGGGGCTGCACGTACCACGTCGTGCACCCCGGTGGCCGCGCGTACGAGCACGCCCCGGTCAACGCCGCCTCGGCCGAGGCCCGTCGCGCCAGCCGCTTCGAGCCCTTCGGTCACACTCCCGGACGTATCGACGTGGCGGCCGCGCGCGAGCGCGGGGCACAGGCATCGGCACCGGAGTACCCGCGGACGCTGGACCTGCGGCGGGCCCCCGTGGCCCGCGACGCGGGTCGGGGGCTCGGCTGACGGTGCTGCAGGACTACTCGACGGCCGTCGCGCAGCCGACGCTGTCACCCGAGCCCACCCGCTACGACGAGGTCGTCGCGCCGGACGGCACGCTGCGACCCGCGTGGAAGGCGCTCGCCAGCTCGGCGATCGGCCTGACCCATGAAGAGCTGCAGCGCATCAGCGCCGACATCGTCCGCTTCCTGAGCGATGACGGCGTCCGGTACTCGCGCCCGGGCGAGTCGCCGTCGTGGTGGCGCCTCGACCCCGTGCCGATCGTCGTGTCGGCGCAGGAGTGGGCGCCGCTCGAGATCGGCCTGGCCCAGCGGGCCGAGCTGCTCAACGCCATCCTCGTGGACCTCTACGGCCCCCAGACGCTGCTGTCCTCGGGGGTCGTCCCGCCGGAGGTCGTGCTCGGGCACTCGGGGTTCCTCCGGGTCCTGCGCGGGAGCTCTCGGGACCCGCACCCGCTGCTCGTCACGGCGAGCGACGTGGCCCGCACCGCCACTGGCGACTGGCAGGTCCTGGCCGACCGCACCGGGGCCCCGTCGGGCATCGGCTACGCGATGGAGAACCGCCGCGTCATCAGCCGGGTCGTGCCCGAGCTGTACCGCGGCGCCGCGCTGCACCGGGTCGCCCCCTTCTTCCAGGCCGTCCGCGCGGCGATGATCGACGCGGCGCCGGGGGAGGCCAGCGACCCGCGCGTCGTGCTGCTGTCGCCCGGTCCGCAGTCGGAGACGGCGTACGACCAGTCGTTCCTGGCGTCGAGCCTGGGCTTCCCGCTCGTGCAGGGCAGCGACCTCGTGGTGCGCGACGGCATCGTCTGGATGCCCGCCTTCGGGCGGCTGGAGCGCGTCGACGTCATCGTGCGACGCGTCGACGCGTCGTTCAGCGACCCGCTCGAGCTGCGGGGCGACTCCCAGCTCGGCGTCACGGGACTCGTCGAGGCCGTGCGCCGCGGCACCGTCACGGTCGTCAACGGCCTCGGCTCCGGGGTCGTGGAGAACCTCGGGCTCGCGCCGTTCCTCGCTCGGGCCTGCGAGGTCCTGCTCGACGAGCCGCTGCGCCTGCCGACGATCCGGTCGTACTGGCTCGGCGACCCCGACGAGCTCGACCTCGTGCGGGCCCGCGCCGACGAGCTGACGATCCGCACGATCGACCGGTCGCCGCTCCCGCCCGATCTCGATCCTGAGCGCCTGCTCGCACTCGTCGACGCCGAACCGCACCGGTTCGTCGCCCAGGAGCGCCCGCACCACTCGCAGACCGTCGCGCTCGGCCCCCTGGGGGTGCGCCCGGAGCCGGTCGTGATCCGCACGTTCTCGGTGCGCTACGGCTCGGCCTACCGCACCCTGCTGGGCGGGCTCGGCTCGATCATGGAGACCGGCCGGGTACCCCGGAGCAAGGACGTGTGGGTGCTCAAGGAACGGGCCGACGAGCCCGATCAGCGCCTGGTCGAGGTCCTGCCGATGACCACGGTGCGCGCCCCGGCGGCGATGGTCCCGCGCGTGCTGGAGGACATGTTCTGGTTCGGCCGGTACGCCGAACGAGCCGAGGACACCCTGCGGCTCGTCATCGCGGCGCACGGGCTCGCCCAGGACTTCCGGTACCGGCCCTGGTCGGCTGGCGGCCAGACGCTGCAGGTGCTGGCCCGCAAGCTCCACGACCTCAGCCCCGGCCCCGACGGACCGCTCGACGGCGAGAGCGTCGACGGCGCCGCGCACGACGACGAGCTGCGCTCGGTCCTGCTCGATCCGTTCCGCCCGGGCTCCGTGGCCCAGTCGATCGGCTCTCTGCGCGATGCGGCGCAGGCCGTGCGCGACCAGCTCTCGCCTGACGTCTGGCGGGTCTTCGGTGCGATCGACCGTGCGGCCGGGACGCTGGCCGGGTCACGTCTGAGCCTGCAGGTCAACGACTCGGCCGGCCGCATGCTCACGGCGATCTCGGCCCTGCACGGCGTGACCGACTCGATGATGCGCGACGACGGATGGCGCATGATCGTGCTCGGCCGGGCCGTGGAGCGTTGTCTGCAGGTCGTGCGCCTGGTCGACGGGACTGTCACGACCCGGCGCGGCATCGACATCGACCGCGACGTCCTGACGTCGGTGCTCGGCATCGCCGAGAGCGCCGTCACGCACCGGCGTCGCTATCGCGGCTACGTGCGGCCGGCTGGCGTCGTCGAGCTGTTGATGTTCGACCTCGACAACCCGAGGTCGGTCGCCTTCAATCTCGAGCGTGTCGCCGAGGTCCTGCGCGGTCTGCCCGCCTCGACCGGTTCCACGAGGCCGGAGCGCCTGCTCGCCGACCTGAGGAGCGAGCTCGAGGGCGTCGACCTGGCGGGGCTCGTCGTGATCGAGGGGGAGCGACGGCCGTACCTCGAGCAGACCCTGGGGTCGGTGCGTGGTCTGCTGACGCGCTTCGCGGACGCCGTCGCCGAGGTGCACCTGACGTCGGCGCCGACGCCGCGCTCGTTCGACCTCGGGGGCACGTCGTGAGGTACCGAGTCCGTCACACCACGACCTACACGTACGACGACGACGTGAGCGACAGCTACGGCATCGCCCACGTGACCCCGCGTGAGCTCCCGTGGCAGCACGTCGGGGCTCACGAGGTCGTCGTCGATCCGGTCGCCACCGACCTGCACGCCACGGTCGACCACTTCGGCAACACCCGCACGTACTTCCAGGTGGACCGACGACACCAGGTCCTGCGGGTCGAGGCCCGGTCCGAGGTCGAGGTGCTCACCGAGGTGCGCGACGACGTCGCAGACGCCCAGGCCTGGGAGACGTGCCGCCCGCGCCTCCGGCCGGACGTGCTCGACGCCTGGTCGGCGCGCGAGCTGGCCCTGCGGTCCGACCTGGTGCCCCACACGCCGACCGCGTTCGCCTACGCCGCGGAGTCGCTCCTTCCGGGTCGCCCGGTCGCCGAGGCTGCCCTGGACCTCATGCACCGGATCCACCGGGACTTCGAGTACGAGCAGGGCGCGACGACCGTGACCAGCACGATCGACGACCTGTTCGAGGCGCGGGCCGGGGTGTGTCAGGACTTCGCCCACCTCACGCTGGCCTGCCTGCGGTCGCACGGCCTCGCGGCGCGCTACGTCAGCGGCTACCTCGCGACCGACCCTCCGCCCGGGAGGGACCGCGTGGTCGGTGCCGATGCCTCGCACGCCTGGGCCGCGGTCTGGATCCCGGGCGGCACGTGGCTCGCGGTCGACCCGACGAACGACCAGCTCGCGGGGGAGCGATACGTCACGACGGCGTGGGGGCGCGACTACGCCGACGTCCCGCCCGTCAAGGGCGTCATCTACAGCGAGGCCTCGACGTCGCTGCTCGACGTCGAGGTCGACGTCGCTCCCGTCTGACCGTCACCATGGGGCCCTCTCCCCTCGCACGGGTGGCCGCCGGTCTGCCAGCATGTTCCCCATGCAGGAGGCAGGCACGTCCGTCGCGTCCCGGTACTCGGCGTACCTGACGGCACTCGCGGGCCTGGCCATCATCGTGCTCGGCACGGTGCTGGGGCTCGTCGCCGGCATCGCGAGCCGGGGCGACGATCGTGATGACGCCCTGCAGCTGCCCCCCGGCGTGCCGGACCCGACCGAGGTGATCGTCGAGTGGGACCGCTCGTTCCGTGACGCCGACTGCGAGACGTTCCGGCAGACGACGACCGCCGACTTCCGATCCGAGTACGGTCAGGCCGAGGCCGACTACTCGACGTGCGCGGGTTTCCGCGACGGGCTCGAGGAGATCCAGGCCGGCAAGCCCCGTGACTTCTGGCGCACCTACCGGATCGAGGTCACCGAGGTCTCGGTCGACGGCTCGCGCGCCCGGATCGAGACCGAGGAGACGTGGGAGTACCTCGAGCGTGGCGACGTCGAGACGGCTTCCGACACGTACACCTACGACCTCGTCCTGCTCGACGGGGAGTGGCTCATCGACGACGCCAGCTTCCTGTACGACGGGTCCGAGATGCCCGCCTAGACCGTCGGTCCCTCGGCGCGCGGCCCCGGGACGGAACCGTCACACTGGGGCGTGCGCAACTTCAGCTGTTCGACCTGTGACAACCGCCTCTACCTCGAGAACAGCGTCTGCGTCGTCTGCGGGTCGTCGCTCGGCTACTGGCGCGAGACTGCCGACATCGTCGTGGTCGACGACGAGGGCGCCTTCGTCGCTCCCGACGGCCTGGTGTGGCACGTCTGCCCCCACCTCAACCTCTCCGGATGCACCTGGCTGACCCGCATCGAGGGCGAGCCCTGCGAGTCGTGCCAGCTGACCCGTACCAGGCCCGCCGACGACGATCCGGTCGGGCTGGCTCAGCTGCCTGTTGCCGAGTCGGCCAAGCGACACCTCCTGGTCGAGCTGACACGGCTCGGATTCGGGTGGGTCACGCGCGACGAGGACCCCGAGCAGGGTCTGTGCTTCGACCTGCTCTCGAGCGTCGAGGAGAACGTCGTGATCGGCCACGAGGACGGTGTCATCACGATCGACCTCGCCGAGGGTGACGACGCGCACCGGGCCAAGGTGCAGGCCGAGCTCGCCGAGCCGTATCGCACGATGCTGGGGCACCTGCGGCACGAGGTGGGGCACTACATGGAGGCCCAGCACGTCCGAGGTGACCTGATCGAGAAGGCTCGCGAGCTCTTCGGCAACGAGGAGATCTCCTACGCCGACGAGATCGAGCGTCACTACAACGAGGGGCCGCCGGCCGACTGGGCGGAGAGCTTCATCAGCACCTACGCGACGATGCACCCGTTCGAGGAATTCGCGGAGTCGTTCGCGCAAAAGCTGCACATCCAGGACACGGTCGACACGGCCCGGTGGAACGGCCTCATCACGGTCGAGCCGGACGCGTTCAGCGTCTTCAGCGACCTTGTGACGGGGGTCTGGGTGCCGTTGTCGAACGCGCTCAACCAGATCAACCGCAGCATGGGGTCCGACGACCTGTACCCCTTCGTGATCCCGCCGAAGGTGCTGGCCAAGCTCGACTTCATCGACTCGCTGCGGGTGCGTCCGGGGGTCGGCGGCTGAGGTTCACGCGCCCTCGAAGCCTCCTCCACAGGCCCCATGACACCAATCCGGACGTGTCGGTGGTGGGTCCTAGGTTTGGCACATGGACCTGCGGATCACGGTGGAGGACCTCGTCGAGGTCTCGGCCGCGCGTGCCCGGGCCGAGGCGGTGGAGTGGGCGGCGATGATCGGATTCCGCGACGCGGAGCTGGCGCGCATCGTGCGGATCGAGCGACCCATGCAGCGGCTGGTCGAGACCGCGGGCATCGCCAAGGAGATCTCGCTAGCCATGGGCCTGTCGGAGGGCCAGGTCGTCCAGCGACTCGCCGCGGCCGAACGGCTCACCGAGCACGCCCCACTCACGTGGATGTCCTTCATCTCCGGCAGCATCGACGCGGCCAGGGCCAAGGAGATCTCGCTGGCCCTCGGTCGACTCGAGCGCGCTGAGTCACGCACCCGCCTGGACGAGACCGTCGTGCCCTACGCCGAGACCCACACCGTCGCCGAGCTCCGCAGGTGGCTGAAGCGCTTCGTGGTCCGGGTCGAGGCCGACCTGGCGGCCGACCGCGCGAACGCCGAGCGCGAGAAGCGGCACGTGGAGGTCGCCCACCTCGACGACGGGATGGCGTGGCTCAGTGCGTACCTGCCGTCGCATCACGCCGCAGCGATGGAGGCCCGACTGCGCCGCGAAGCCAAGGCCCTGGGTGCCGGCGACGACCGCAGCAAGGCCCAGCGCGAGGCCGACGCGCTGGTCGACCTCGTCGTGAACGGCACCACCGACACGACCTCGACCGAGCCGGGATTGCGAGCCGACATCGCCGTCACGATCGACGCGAAGGTCGTGACCAGTCTCACGTCGGGCCATGCCGCGAGCGCTGACGGGTCCTGGTCGGTCCCGGCCGAGTGGGTCCTGGACTCGGCCTTGGCTGGCGAGGCGCTCTGGCACCGGCTCCTGGTCGACCCGATCATCGGCGACACTCTCGCCCACCAGTACGTCGGCCGATTCGCCCCCGACATCCTCGCTCGAGCCATCGCCTTCCGCGATGGCACCTGTAGCGGCGACGGATGCTTGAGACCTGCGGCGGAGTGCGATCTCGACCACGTCGAACCGTGGCCGGACGGCAGAACCGAAGGCTCGAATCTCGACCCGAAGTGTCGTCGCGAGCACGCCCTGAAGGGCCATGGCGTCCTCGAACGAATTCTTGCCCGGCATCATGCGCGGGGTCGAGGCAACCACCGCGTTCGACACCGACCTCCGCCCGAACCCGACCGATCCGAGCTCGAGCACGTGCTCGCGTGGCGGCTTGCCGATCGACTTCGGCTGTGACTCAGGACGGACGATTCGGCTCGTGCTGGTGCCGGGTGAGACAATCGTGGGATGACTGATCCGCAGGTGGAGCCCGCTCCCACGCGCGCGCTGCCGCTCGTGATCGCACCGCCGCGGGGGCGCCAGAAGCCTCCGCGCCACCTGGCCGACCTCTCCGCCGAGGAGCGCGCGGCCGCGGCGGCCGAGCTCGGCGAGCCAGCGTTCCGCGTCAAGCAGGTCGCCCACCACTACTTCGGCCGGCTCGAGCGCGACCCGGCCAACATGACCGACCTCCCGGCCAAGAACCGCGATGCGATCGCTGCGGCGCTCCTGCCGAGGCTGCTCGACCCGGTCCGCACGATGGAGGCCGACCAGGGCACGACGCGCAAGACGCTGTGGCGCCTGTTCGACGGAGCCCTCGTCGAGTCGGTCCTGATGCGCTACCCCGAGCGCGCCACGATCTGCGTGTCCAGCCAAGCCGGGTGCGCCATGGCCTGCCCGTTCTGCGCCACGGGCCAGGGCGGCCTCCAGCGCAACATGAGCACGGCCGAGATCATCGACCAGGTCGTCGACGGCGCGGCGGCGATGGCCAACGGCCTCGTTCCCGGCGGTCCGGGCCGGCTGTCCAACGTCGTGTTCATGGGCATGGGTGAGCCGATGGCCAACTACAAGGCCGTCATCGGCGCGATCCGCCGCATGGTGGCTCCAGCGCCCGACGGCCTCGGGATGTCGGCCCGCAACATCACGCTCAGCACGGTCGGACTGGTGCCGCGCATCAAGCAGCTCACGGATGAGGGCATTCCGGTCACGCTCGCGGTGTCGCTGCACGCGCCCGACGACGAGCTGCGCGACGAGCTCGTGCCGATCAACACGCACTTCAAGGTCGCCGAGACCGTCGAAGCGGCGTGGGAGTACGCCAAGAAGTCCAAGCGCCGCGTCTCGATCGAGTACGCCATGATGCGCGACATCAACGACCAGGCCTGGCGTGCCGACATGCTCGCCGACGTCCTGAACTCCTACGGCGACTGGAGCTGGGTGCACGTCAACCTCATCCCGCTCAACCCGACCGACAGCGGACCCATGCTCAACGGCCAGGTCTTCACGCGCTCCCGCAGCGACGACATGCGGGAGTTCGTCCGTCGGCTCGAGGCCAAGGGCATCAGCACGACGATCCGCGACACCCGCGGCGACGAGATCAACGCGGCCTGCGGCCAGCTCGCCGCCACGGAGTAGCCGTGTACCGCTCCGAGGAGGCCTGGCGCTCCGTCGACGAGTACTTCATCGCGGCGCTCGCACCGGAGGACGAGGCGCTCGTCGAGGCGCGCGGCTCGGCGGGGGCGGCTGGCCTGCCCGATCACGAGGTCGCGGCCAACCAGGGCAAGCTGCTGTCGATCCTGTGCCAGATGATCGGGGCGCGTCGCGTGCTGGAGATCGGCACCCTGGCCGGGTACAGCACGATCTGGCTCGGGCGAGCGGTCGAGGCCGAGGGACACGTCACGACCCTGGAGGTCGACCCGGCTGCCGCGTCCCTCGCTCGCGACAACATCGCGCGAGCGGGCCTGGCCGGTCGGGTCGAGGTCGTGGAGGGCCGAGCCGTCGACTCGTTGCGGCGTCTGGTCGCCCAGGGAGTGGAGCCGTATGACGTCGTCTTCATCGACGCCGACAAGGGCGACAACCCGACGTACCTGGACCTCGCTCTCCGGCTGGTCAGGGTCGGTGGCGTGATCGTCGCCGACAACGTCGTCCGCAACGGCGATGTCACCGACGCCTCCTCGGACGACGAGCGTGTCGTCGGCACGCGCGCGTTGATCGAGGCGATGTCGTCGAACGATCGGCTCACGGCCACAGCTCTGCAGACGGTGGGGCGCAAGGGCTGGGACGGGTTCGCCATCGCGCTCGTCGTGTCCTGACCTTCGGTCCGTCCTGTGGCCCGGATAGCGTGAGCGCATGCCGGATCTCGACACGAGCGTCCTCGACGCGCGCCGCGACGGAGACGTCGCCGTCCTCACCCTGACCCGTCCCGATCGGCGCAACGCGCTGAACACCGACCTGTGCCTCGCGATCCACGCCGCCGTGGACGAGTCCGTGGGCACGGGAGCCCGCGCGATCGTCGTGACGGGGGAGGGCTCCTCGTTCTGCTCGGGGGCCGACCTCGGCGGCGTCTACGGCCACGAGTTCCTCGACGCGCTCTACGGGATGCTCCACCACCTCGCCGAGGTTCCCGTGCCCATCGTGGCGGCGGTCAACGGCCCGGCGATCGGCGCAGGCACGCAGCTCGCGATGGCGTGCGACCTGCGGGTCGCGGACGCCACGGCCAAGTTCGCGGTGCCCACCGTGCGCAACGGCATGGCCGTCGACGCCTGGACGATCCGCACGCTCGCGGCGCTCGCCGGAACGGGTCGCGCGCGGCGCCTGATGATCGCGGGGGAGTCGCTCGACCGTGACGAGGCCCTGCACTGCGGTCTGGCCGACCGCGCGGGAACGCTGGACGATGCGCTGGCCTGGGCTGCCGACATCGCCCAGCTCGCTCCGCTGGCGATCGCGCACAACAAGCTCGTGCTCAACGGCTCAAGCGCGGACGACGCCGCGATCGAGCAGAGCTTCCGCGACGTCTGGGCGTCCGAGGACGTCAAGGAGGCGGCAGCGGCTCGTCAGGAGAAGCGCACGCCTGTCTTCCGGGGCGTCTGATGCCGCGCACGTCGGGTCTGGCGTTCCTGACCCTCGACCACCACGTCGTGCACGGCCGCGCCGACCACGTCGCCCTCTCCGACGCTGATGGCGACCTGACCTTCGCGCAGCTCCTCGACCAGGTGGCCTCGCTCGCCGGCGCGCTGCGGCTGCTGGGACTCACCGACGGTGACACCCTGCACGTCGACGCGACGGGTCGGCCCCGCGCGATCGCCGTGCTCGCCGCTCTGCGCCTGCAGGTCGTGCCGGGCGAGGGCGGCGCCGTGCTCTCCGGCGAGCCGGTCGTGGCGTCGGTCGGTGACGAAGAGGTGCCGTGGGGCGCACTACGCGAGATCGGTCGCACCGATCCGCTGCCGGCTCCCGCGACCGACCTCGACGGCGTCCAGGCGTGGCGCGAGGCGCATCCTGACGTCATCGACGTGCTGCTCGACGGCCGCACTCTGCGGCTCTGATCCGCCGGAGACGCAACGACCCGGCCACCCCAGCGGGGTGACCGGGCCGTGTCAGCGTCGAACCGTCAGGCGAGGTCGAACCGATCGAGCTCCATGACCTTGGTCCAGGCGGCCACGAAGTCGGTGACGAACTTCTCCTGCGCGTCCTCGCTGGCGTAGACCTCCGAGAGCGCCCGCAGCTGCGAGTTCGACCCGAAGATCAGGTCGACCGCGGTGGCCGTCCAGCGGACCTGGTCGGTCGCGAGGTCGCGGATCTCGTAGACGTTCTCCTCGCTCTGCGACGCGACCCAGCGGGTGCCGGGCGACAGCAGGTTCGCGAAGAAGTCGTTGCTGAGCACGCCGGCACGCTCGGTGAGCACGCCGTGCTGGGCGCCACCGACGTTGTTGCCGAGGGCACGCAGACCGCCCACGAGCACCGTCATCTCCGGCGCGGTCAGGTCGAGCATGTACGCCCGGTCGACCAGCAGGACCTCCGGCTGGGTCTTCTCGCCGGGACGCAGGTAGTTGCGGAAACCATCGGCCCGCGGCTCCAGCACCCGGAACGAGTCGGTGTCGGTCTGCTCCTGCGTGGCGTCGGTGCGGCCGGGCCGGAACGGCACGGTCACGTCGACGCCGGCATCGCGGGCGGCCTTCTCGACCGCGGCCGAGCCGGCCAGCACGATCAGGTCGGCCAGCGAGATCTGCGCGCCACCCGCCTGGTTGAACTCACGCTGCACGCCTTCGAGGGTCGCCAGGACCGTGGCGAGCTGCTCGGGCTGGTTGACCTCCCAGCTGCGCTGCGGCTCGAGTCGGATGCGGGCACCGTTGGCGCCGCCACGCTTGTCGGTCGACCGGAAGGTCGCCGCCGAGGCCCACGCGGTCGAGACGAGCTGCGAGGTCGTCAGGCCGGAGGCCAGGACCTTCGCCTTCAGCGCCTCGACGTCGGCGTCGGTGACGAGCCCACCGTCGACCGCGGGCACGGGGTCCTGCCAGAGCTGCGGCTCCGGCACCCACGGGCCGAGGAAGCGGTCGACGGGGCCCATGTCGCGGTGCAGGAGCTTGTACCAGGCCTTCGCGAACGCCTTGGCGAAGTCGTTGGGGTTCTCCAGGAAGCGGCGCGAGATCTTCTCGTACTCGGGGTCGAAGCGCAGGGCCAGGTCGCTCGTGAGCATCGTGGGCTTGCGCTTGGGGGAGTCCGGCGTGGGGCCGGGGATGATGGCGTCGGCGTCCTTGGCGACCCACTGGTGGGCGCCCGCGGGGCTCTCCGTGAGCTCCCACTCGTACGCGAAGAGGAACTTGAAGAAGTCGTTGCTCCAGCGCGTGGGCGTGGAGGTCCACGTGACCTCCAGTCCCGACGTGATCGCGTCGGCGCCCTTGCCGGAGCCGAACGAGCTGCGCCAGCCGAGGCCCTGCTCCTCCAGCGGAGCGCCCTCGGGCTCCGGGCCGACCAGGTCGGCGTCACCGGCGCCGTGGGTCTTGCCGAACGTGTGACCGCCCGCGATGAGCGCGACGGTCTCCTCGTCGTTCATCGCCATGCGGGCGAACGTGTCGCGGATGTCGCGCGCCGAGGCGATCGGATCGGGGTTGCCGTTGGGGCCCTCGGGGTTGACGTAGATCAGGCCCATCTGGACCGCACCGAGGTTCTCGCCGAGCTCGCGCTCGCCGGAGTACCGCTCGTCGCCGAGCCAGGTGTCCTCCGGGCCCCAGAAGATCTCCTCGGGCTCCCAGACGTCCTCACGGCCGAAGCCGAAGCCGAAGGTCGCGAAGCCCATGTCCTCGAGGGCGACGGTTCCGGCGTAGACGAGGAGGTCGGCCCACGAGATCTTCTGGCCGTGCTTCTGCTTGACCGGCCACAGCAGGCGACGGGCCTTGTCGAGGTTGGCGTTGTCGGGCCAGCTGTTGAGGGGAGCGAAGCGCTGCGCGCCGTCGCCCGCGCCGCCGCGGCCGTCGTAGATCCGGTAGGTGCCGGCGGCGTGCCAGCTCAAGCGGATGAAGAGGCCGCCGTAGTGACCGAAGTCGGCCGGCCACCAGTCCTGCGAGGTGTTGAGCACCTCGACGACGTCGCGCCGCAGCTCGGCGAGGTCGAGCTTCTGGAACTCGGTCGCGTACGAGAAGTCCGGGCCGAGCGGGTTGCCTTTCGAGGAGTGGGCGTGCAGCACCGAGAGGTCGAGGCTGTTCGGCCACCAGTCCTGGTTGGTGTGCGGGCGGCCGTTCTTGGCCGTCGGCGCGTCGATCGCCGGGTTCTCGCTCTCGCTGCCGTCGGCGGCGGCGGAGCCGTGCATGACGGGGCAGCCCTCCTCGGCCTTCCGGTCAACGCCCTGAGGGCTCTCGGGACGGGGGTCCTGGGGGTCGCTCATCTGCTTCCTTCCGGGGATGCGGTGATGGGTGTGGTGCTCTGCGCGGTCGCGCACGCGGGGCAGGTGCCCCAGTACAC
>JAHEXN010000025.1:15616-19431 GCA_023252095.1 Actinomycetes bacterium
GTTGTCGCCGACGCGCGCCTCGTAGCGGGCCGTGGCTCCTGCGGGCTGGATGCGGCGGACCAGTCCGGCGTCGGTGAGGGCGCGCAGCACGTCGTAGACGGCCTGGTGCGAGACGCTCGCCTGGTCGCGGCGCACCGCCTGGATCACGGTGTCGGTGTCGGCGTGAGGATGCTGGTGGACGGCCTCGAGGACGGCGACTCGCGGCCGGGTGACCCGCAGCGAAGCTCCGCGCAGGAGCGCCTCGGCATCGGGGGTCGACATGGAAGGCATGCTACCCGCCAATTCTGGATCGATTCAAGATCAGGGAGGGTCGGCGTGGCGTTCAGGCCGGAGCGTGGTCGATGCCGGCCAGCGCCGCGACGGCGTCCCAGACCTGTCGCCGTAGCCGCGGGTCCTCGGTCGTCCACGGGAGGTAGGTCGTGGGGCGAGGCTTGCGGTCCGACCAGAACAGCCCGGTCGAGCTCGCGGCCTCCGGCGCTGCCGTGAGCCAGACCAGCGTGTCGGCGCCCGACTGCGCGTCGCGAAGGATCGGGCGCAACGCCCGGTTGAACGCCGGCATGCTCTCGACGACGCCCTCGGTCGCGGCCCAGCCGGGATGCAGGCTGTGCACCACGATGCCGTCGTCGTCGAGCCGGGTGGCGAGCTGCTCGGCCAGGAGGACCTGGAGACGCTTGGTGCGGGCGTACGCCCGGATGCCACGGTAGGTGCCCTCGCGGTACTGGAGGTCGCGCGGCCACGCCCCGCCGAGCGGTGCCGAATACATCCCGCCCGACGACATGATCAGCACGCGGGAGCCCTCCGCGGCGGCGAGCGCGGGCCGAAGCAGCTCGGTCAGCAGGAGAGGCCCGACGACGTGGGTCGCCAAGGTCAGCTCGATGCCCTGGGCCGACTCCGTCCGGGTCTCCGGCATGACGCCGGCGTTGTGGATCAGGGCGTGCAGTCGAGGCACGGCCTCCAGGGTCCGCGCAGCATAGGCCCGCACGTCGTCGAGGTCGCTCACGTCGCACGCCTCGGGGAGGACCTGGGCATTCGGCACCGAGATCCGGATGCCCGCGGCGGCCTCGTCGAGTCGGGCCTGGTCGCGACCCAGGAGGTGGACCGAGGCGCCGAGCCGGGCCAGGTCGGTCGCGGCGGCGAGTCCGAGTCCACGACTCGCTCCCGTCACGAGGACGTGTCGCCCCTCGAGGGCTCCGGCCTGCGGGTCAGCGGGCCACCAGCGCCGGCGCAGTGCCGGTCCGATTGAGGAGTACCCGGCAATGACGACCTTGTCGAGGGCGGTGTCGAGCGCATCGGTCACGGGGCGAGGAAGGCTCATGCGTCCACGCTAGATGGTCTGAGCTAGAGCAGCCCGGCGTCGTGCACCCGGATCGCGACCTGGACCCGGTTCGTGACGTCGAGCTTCGTGAAGATGTGCGCGATGTGGGCCTTGACCGTCGCCAGGCTCAGGTACAGGTTCTCGGCGATCTCGGCGTTGGACGCACCGCGTCCGACCTCGACCGCGACCTCCAGCTCGCGCTCGGTCAGGCCAGAGATCAGGGCGCGCGCGTCGTCGGCCGCGGAGGTGGGGGCCGCGTCGGTCACCTGACGGATGAGCTGCGCCGTGATCGTGGGCGACAGCATGGGCTCACCGGCGATGACGCGACCCACGGCGTCCACGATCGCCGCGGGAGCGGTGTCCTTGAGGAGGAATCCGTGCGCGCCGGCCGCGAGCGCGCGCACGACGTAGTCGTCGGCGTCGAACGTCGTGAGGACGATGACCTTGGGCGGATCGGGCAGTGCGAGGACCTGCGCGGTCGCCTCGATGCCGTCGAGCACCGGCATGCGGATGTCCATCAGCACCAGGTCGACGTCGCCTCGACGGACCGCCTCGACCGCCTGGCGGCCGTCGCCCGCCTCGCCCACGACCGTGATGGCCTCCGAGCCGCCGAGGATCAGGGCCAGCCCGGCCCGCACCAGCGCGTCGTCGTCAACCAGCAGGACCCGGACGGCTGCACCTGCGCGAGTGCCCGTGCCTGTGCTCATGCCGGCCACGGTAGCCAGGCCGACAGGACGAAGTCGCGGTCGGACGTGACCTCGCGCTCGAGGTGCCCGCCGGCCAGCTCGACCCGCTCCCGCAGGCCGATCAGGCCGAGCCCGGAGGGCGGCAGGTCATGGGCGGGGCGGCCGAGCGGCAGCTTGTTGCGGACCACGACCTCGAGCCCGTCGCCGGGCCTCCCCGTGACGTCGACGCTGACGGCCGTGTGGGTCGCGTGCTTGCGCACGTTGGTCAGGCCCTCCTGGACGATGCGGTAGGCCGTGCGGCCCGTGGTCGGAGGCACCGTCGCGGTGTCGACGTCCACGGCCGAGCTCACGCGCAGGCCGGTCACGCGCGCCTCGGCGATCAGGTCGTCGAGGTCGCTGGCGTCCGGCTGCGGACGCTCCGGAGCGGCGTCGCCCGGATCCTCCCGCAGCAGACCGAGCACCTCCCGCAGCTCGACGAGCGCCTGCCGAGCGTTGTCCTGGATGACCTCGGCCGTCGCCCGCATCTGTGCGGCCGTCAGGTCCTCGCGGAACGTCAGAGCGCCGGCGTGCATCGTGACGGTCGAGATGCGGTGCGCCAGCACGTCGTGCATCTCCCGCGCGATCCGGGTCCGTTCGCTCGTGCGCGCCTGGGCCACGCGCGCTGCCTGCTCGCGCTCGGCGTTCTCGGCGCGTTCGCGCAGCGTGCCGAGCAGCTCGCGGCGGGAGCCGACGTACATGCCCCACGCCACGATGATCCCCAGGATCGCCACGAGCGCCGGGCCGGTCACGATGAAGTCGTCCTCCTGCGACCCGGGGGCGCTGCGCAGGCTGACCAGTCCCGCGGCCAGGCCGACCACTGCGGCCGGGACGATCTCCCGCCATCGTCGCCGGGTCGCCAGAGAGAACAGGGCGAGCGTCGCGGGTCCGCCCGCGGAGAACGAGCCGACCGTCACGAGGTTCGTGACCACGGCGACCGCGAACGGGTGGCGGCGGCGCCACAGGACCAGGACGAGACACGCCACCCCGACGGCGAGGTCGGCCCAGAACCACGCGCGCAGGTGCTGCAACTGCCAGATCGCCGCCTCCACCCAGGCGACGGCGCTGAGCGCCAGCACGAGGAGGAGTCGCCATGTGTGTCCCCACCGGGAGATCGGCAGCGGGGCGAACTCCGGCTGACCGGCACGCGGGGGGATCGTGCTCACGTCGTCAGCGTAGGGGAGGCAGAGATGGGCAGAGACCGGCCGAGAGGCTCCGGCCGGGTCATACTTTCGGCGGCGATCGGTGGACCCCGGGCGGATGCGGGCGGAGCCGTCGCACCGGCAGGGTGGAGCCATGATCACGGTTGAACACCTCTCGAAGACGTACGGCGCCTTCCGCGCCGTGGACGACGTCTCCTTCACCTGCCAGCCCGGCACGGTCACGGGATTCCTCGGACCCAACGGCGCCGGCAAGTCCACCTCGATGCGGATCATGGCCGGTCTCACGATCCCTGACTCCGGCACGGCCACGATCGGAGGCGTCAGGTACCAGGACATCCCGAACCCGGGCACCCAGGTCGGGGTCCTGCTCGATGCCTCCGCCCAGCACGCCGGTCGCACGGGCCGCGAGATCCTGACGCTGAGCGCTTTGACGATGGGACTTCCCAAGTCCCGGGTCGACGAGATGCTCGCGCTCGTGAGCCTCTCGCCCTCCGAGTCGAAGCGACGTGTCAAGAACTACTCGCTCGGCATGCGTCAGCGGCTCGGCATCGCGAACGCCCTGCTCGGCGATCCGAAGATCCTGATCCTCGACGAGCCGGCCAACGGCCTCGACCC
>JAHEXN010000265.1 GCA_023252095.1 Actinomycetes bacterium
GGCGCCGTGAATCCCGAACCTTCCAGGAGGGTCCCCCGTGACCAAGATCGTTGATGCGGTCAAGTACGTCCCGGATGCGACGGCCGACCGCACCTTCACGTCCGACAACACCGTCGACCGTGAGGGTGTCGACGGGCTGTTGTCCGAGCTGGACGAGTACGCGGTCGAGCAGGCGCTGCAGGTCGTCGAGGCTGGCGAGGGCGAGGTCACGGTCGTGACCGTCGGCCCCGAGGACGCCGCCGACGCCGTGCGCAAGGCGCTGCAGATGGGTGCCGACGCCGGTGTCCACGTCGTCGACGACGCCGTCGCCGGCTCCGACGCATTCGCGACGTCGCTCGTGCTCGCCAAGGCCATCGAGAAGCTTGAGTACGACCTCGTGTTCTTCGGCATGGCCTCGACCGACGCGGGCATGGGTGTCGTCCCGACCCTCGTCGCCGCGCGCCTCGGCCTGCCGGCCGTGACGTTCGCGTCCGAGGTCACGGTCGACGGCGACACGGTCAAGATCCGCCGCGACGGCGACGCCGCGACGCAGGAGATCGAGGCGACCGGCAAGGTCGTCGTCTCGGTCACCGACCAGACCGGCGAGGCCCGCTACCCGTCCTTCAAGGGCATCATGGCGGCCAAGTAGAAGCCGATCGACGAGTGGTCGCTCGCCGACCTGGGCATCGAGGCCTCCGAGGTCGGTCAGGGCAACGCCTGGACCGCCGTCGAGTCCTACGAGCCCCGCCCGCCGCGCACCGCCGGCGAGATCGTGACCGACGAGGGCGACGGCGGCACCAAGCTCGTCGAGTTCCTCGCCTCCAAGAAGTTCGTCTGAAAGGGAACGGGACATGTCTGAAGTTCTCGTGCTGATCGACGCCCCCGAGGGCAAGGTCACCAAGCCGTCGCTGGAGCTCCTCACGATCGCCCGCCGCATCGGCGAGCCGTCGGCCGTCGTGTTCGGCTCCGAGGTCCCCTCGCAGCTCGCCGAGTACGGCGCGGAGAAGGTCTACCAGCTCGACGACGCCGTCTACGGCGAGTACCTCGTGGCCCCCAAGGCCGAGGCGCTCACGCAGCTCGTCGCCGACAAGAGCCCCGCTGCGGTGCTCGTGCCCGCCACCACGGAGGGCAAGGAGATCGCCGCCCGCGTGGCGCTCGGCACCGAGTCCGGCCTGATCACCGACGCGGTCGACGTCACGGTCGATGGTGACACGATCACGACGACCCAGAGCGTCTTCGCGGGTAACTTCACGGTCGACGCGAAGGTCACCCAGGGTGCACCCGTCATCGCTGTGAAGCCGAACTCGACCTCCCCGGAGGCCGCCTCGGCCGCCGGCACCGTCGAGGCCGTGTCGTTCGACGTCACGGACGCGGGCAAGGGCGCCAAGATCACCTCCAGCAAGCCCAAGGAGGCCTCGGGCCGCCCCGAGCTGACCGAGGCCGCGATCGTGGTCTCCGGCGGCCGTGGCACCGGTGGTGACTTCTCCGAGGTCGAGGCGCTCGCCGACTCGCTCGGTGCCGCCGTCGGCGCCTCGCGCGCCGCGGTCGACTCCGGCTGGTACCCGCACTCGTTCCAGGTGGGCCAGACCGGCAAGGTCGTCTCGCCGCAGCTGTACGTCGCCAACGGCATCTCCGGTGCGATCCAGCACCGCGCCGGCATGCAGACGTCCAAGACGATCGTCGCGGTCAACAAGGACGAGGAGGCGCCGATCTTCGAGCTCGTCGACTTCGGCGTCGTGGGTGACCTCAAGACCGTGCTGCCGCAGGCCACCGAGGCCATCGTCGCGCGCAAGGGCTGATCCTCGCCCCCGAGCGACCCAGCACGACCAGCCAGACCCAGACCCCCGGACCCTCGTGGTCCGGGGGTCTGGTCATGTCTGGTGCAGGAGTGCCGCCCGGCGGCCGCGTCGAGTTCGGTGTCGATTTGATGAAGTAGCCCGTCGGGACTACTGCGACGTGGCCCGATGGTGATACTCATGGTGGATTCATCGGCTGCCCCGCGCCACCGCGCGGGTCACCCATCAACAGGAGGAATGGATGCGACTCACACGACGAGTCCGCCTCGCGGGAGTGGCCCTGGCCGCCAGCGCGCTGGTGTTGACCGCCTGCAGCGGCGGTTCTGACGACGAGGGCAGCGGCGACGCGAGCGACGCGATCATCTCGGTCAACGGCTCCGAGCCGGAGAACCCGCTGATCCCGACGGCCACGAACGAGACCGGCGGCGGCAACCCGATCCAGAACCTCTTCGCGGGCCTGGTGTCCTACAAGGCCGACGGCTCCACGACCAACGAGGTCGCCAAGTCGATCGAGAGCGACGACGCCACCCTGTGGACCGTCACGCTGAACGACGGCTGGACCTTCACCGACGGCTCGCCCGTCACGGCCGAGTCGTTCGTCAACGCCTGGAACTACGGTGCTGACCCGGCCAACGCCCAGCTCAACGCCTACTTCTTCTACCCGATCGAGGGCACGACCGAGGAGGGCAACACCCCCGAGGGCGTCTCGACGATCTCCGGTCTGACCGTCGTCGACGACACGACCTTCACGATCAAGCTCAAGAAGCCGGAGTCGGACTTCCCGCTGCGCCTCGGTTACTCGGCCTACTTCCCGCTGCCGGAGGCCGCCTTCGGTCCCGACGGCAAGATCACGGCCGAGTTCGGCGAGCGCCCCATCGGCAACGGCCCGTACATGCTGTCGGAGTCGGGCTGGGAGCACGACGTCCAGATCTCGATGGTCAAGAATCCTGACTACGAGGGTGCGCGCACCCCGGCCAACGGCGGTCTGACCTTCAAGTTCTACGCCGACCTCGACGCGGCGTACACCGACCTCGTCGGTGGCGACCTCGACGTGCTCGACACGGTGCCCGACTCCGCTCTGGCCACGTTCGAGTCCGACGACGTCCAGGCCTTCAACGAGCCCGGCTCGGTCTTCCAGTCGTTCACGATCCCCGAGTCGCTCCCGCACTTCGCCGGCGAGGAGGGCAAGCTGCGTCGTCAGGCCATCTCGTACGCGATCAACCGCGAGGAGGTCACCGACAAGATCTTCGACGGCACCCGTACCCCGGCCTCGGACTTCACCGCGCCGGTGCTCGACGGCTGGTCCAAGGACGTCGAGGGCAACGAGGTCCTGAGCTTCGACGAGAAGAAGGCCCAGGAGCTGTGGGCCGAGGCTGACGCCATCAGCCCCTGGTCCGGGTCGTTCCAGATCGCGTACAACACCGACGGTGGCCACAAGGCCTGGGTCGACGCGACGACGAACCAGATCAAGAACGCCCTCGACATCGACTCCTCGGGCGCTCCCTACGCGACGTTCGACGAGCTGCGTGCGAAGGTCAACGACAACACGATCACGACCGCCTTCCGTACCGGTTGGCAGGCGGACTACCCGTCGATGCTCAACTACCTGGGCCCGCTGTACGGCACCGGCGCCGGCTCCAACGACGGCGAGTACTCCAACCCGGAGTTCGACTCGACGATCGCGGAGGCCGCGTCCACCGAGGGTGACGACCGCTACGCGCTGATCGAGGACGCCCAGGCGATCCTGTTCACCGACCTGCCGGCGATCCCGCTGTGGTACTCGAACATCGCCGCGGCAGCCGCCACGGACGTGGGCAACGTCGAGTTCACCTGGCAGAACCTGCCCGACTACTACAAGATCACGAAGTAGTAGGCCTGGCGACCCGGGCTTCTCGGCGGGCAGCACCATGCTGCCCGCCGGGGAGTCCGGTCGTCCGTGCGCTGTGCCGAACGGTCTCGCCGAGCCGTTCGTCGTCGTAGCTCTGGCCCTAGGGAGGCGCCATGGGGTGGTACATCCTCAAGCGGATCGTCCAGACGATCCCCGTCATCGTCTTCGCGACGCTGATCATCTATGCACTCGTGTTCCTGCGGCCGGGTGACCCGATCCTCAACCTGTTCGGCGACAAGCCCGTCTCGGAGGCGACGCGGGCCACGATCGAGGCGCAGTACAACCTCGACAAGCCGTTCATCGTGCAGTGGCTGCTCTTCCTCAAGGGCGCACTGACCTTCGACTTCGGCACCTCGTTCTCGGGTCAGCCCGTCATGGACCAGATCCAGCGCGCATTCCCGGTGTCGGTGACCCTGGCGCTCATGGCGGTCGCGTTCGAGGCCTTCTTCGCCCTCATCATCGGCACGTACGCCGGCATCCGCCGGGGCGGGTGGTTCGACGGCATCTCGCTCGTCGTGTCGCTCCTCATCGTCGCCGTCCCGATCTTCGTGATCGGCTTCCTCTTCCAGATCTTCATCGGCATCAAGGCCGACATCGACTGGTTGCCAGCGACCGTCGGCGGCGACTGGACCATCACCGACCTGATCATGCCCGCGATCGTCCTCGGCCTGACGTCGCTCGCGTTCGCGATGCGCCTGACGCGGGGCTCGGTCTCGGAGAACCTCGCGGCCGACCACGTGCGCACGGCGCGGGCCAAGGGGCTCTCCGAGGGCAAGGTCGTGCGCAACCACGTGCTGCGCAACTCCCTGATTCCTGTCGTGACCTTCCTGGGTGCCGATCTCGGCACCCTCATGGCCGGCGCCATCGTGACGGAGGGCATCTTCAA
>JAHEXN010000266.1 GCA_023252095.1 Actinomycetes bacterium
CTGGACAGGAGCATCTCGCGGGGACCGAACATCGCCAGGTGCTTGTGGTACGGCAGGCCGATGTTGTCCGGCACGGTGCGGGCTGTGTTGATGTCGTGGGTCACGATCAGGAACGTCGCATCGATCTGCGCGTTCAGGTCGATGAACAGCTGGTTGATGTAGGCCGTGCGGACCGGGTCCAGACCCGAGTCCGGCTCGTCGATCAACAGGATCTCGGGGTCGAGGACCAGCGCGCGGGCCAGGCCGGCGCGCTTGCGCATGCCGCCGGAGATCTCACCGGGGAGCTTGTTCTCCGCACCCGTCAGACCCACCAGCTCCATCTTGTCCATCACGACCTGACGGATCTCCGACTCCGACTTCTTGGTGTGCTCACGCAGAGGGAACGCCACGTTGTCGTACAGATCCATCGAGCCGAACATCGCCCCGTCCTGGAACAACACCCCGAACAGCTTGCGGATCTCGTACAGATCCTTCTCCGAACAGTTCGCAATGTCAGTGCCCTCGATCCACACATGACCCTTGTCAGGCTTCAGCAGACCGATCACGGTCTTGAGGAACACCGACTTGCCGGTACCCGACGGGCCCAGCATGACCGAGATCTCACCCGCGGGAAGCGTCAACGACACGTCGTTCCAGATCACCTGCGACCCGAACTTCTTCGTCAGACCCTCGACCCTGACCTCAACACCCACGGAAAACTCCTTCAGCTAGCTGCTGGACGATACTCAAGCGCGGACACCACGGGAGCGGCGGCCGCTCGGCCGATCAGATGGGCTCGAGGCCAGACACCAACCAGCCGTCGTCGGTGTTCTTCATCGTGGCCAGCACCCGCACGCCGCCAGTGACGGGCGCCTCGGCACCGGCCTGGGTCACCTGAGTCATCAGCATCAGCACCGTCACCGAGTCATCGCTCGATTTCACGACTCCTGCGGAGGCAACCTGTACCTGATTGACGACTCGGCGCGCCTCGACGTCCGGCTTGATCTGCTGGGTGAGCGTTGCCCGCATCTCGTCTGCGAATTCGCCCGTGGTGTTGCCGACAGCGAGGTCGACGTGGGCGTCGAAGGTCCGGAAGTCGTACGACAGCATGACGGGGATCCGGGTCGAGGCCGACTCCAGAGCCGCCGTCCCCGATCCCTGGCCGTCCCTCGCGTCATCGATGGCGACTCGCAGCGCCACATTTCCCGCGAGCACGGCGACGAGCAGGCCCACGACGACGGCTTGACCGGACTTGCGTCCGAGTGATGCCGCTGCCAGGGCAATGAGTCGTCGCCCAGCTTCGGTGGCCGCGCTGACGCCCCTCATACGAACGCCATCCCGGACACGAGCCATCTGCCGTCCGTCTGCACCAGATCGACCGTCATGCGGTAGTAGCGCGGCGTCGAGGTGCCAGGTTGGCCCTGGCTGACGGTGCCCGTCGCGGCCACGGCCACCGTTGCGTTGCCGTCGTCTCGAGAGACGAGACCTGCAGCGACAACCTCACCCGATGCCTCCACGCTCGAGGTGGTCAACGCGTTTCGGAACGTCTCCGCCTGGGACTCGAACTGTTCCCTGAAGTCCTCAGTGCTCAGATCCAGGACGTCGGCCAGGGCCTCGTCGGCGCTGGCCGCGTCGACGTCGATCAGGGCGGTCACGGTCCTCGAGGCCGCGTCCACTGCAGCGGCATCGGCGTCCTCGACACCGCGGATCTCCGAGAGATCGCGCCACTGCGTCCAGCCCCAGGCAGCAGCCGCCAGGATGGCCAGGACGACGACGGCGACCCACCATTTCTGGAGTCCTTCCCGAAGCGCCGCGATCACCGGGCCACCGGCCCGGTCAACAGGGTCGTCCACGACGCCGATCCGCCACCGGTCGACGCGGCACCGAGCAGCTCCAGCATCCCCGGTGTCGCGTCACCCGTGGGAAGCGGCACCGAAGCCGCAGTGGCCGGCAGCGACCCGTCGAACACCAAGCCACATCCGATCGGCGTGGCCGATCGACGAGTCGGGTCGTTGGGACAGGGCGTGTTCCGGGCGCCGCGGACTGCGGACTCGCTGGTGGCGGGAGCCTGGCAGTGCAGCGGGGCGGCTTCCACGTCGGACAGGTCCGCCGGGTCGCGGCGCTGCGACACCGGGAGGTAGCCCTCGAGACACGGGGGTGGGTCGCCCAGATTCGTCCTGAGGTCGAGCTTGGCCTCCCCGGCATTGGCGTGAGGAAGCAGAACGCTCTGCAGCCGGGACTGCAACGCCGGATAGGTGATGATCGTCTGGCGCAGGTAGTCCTCGTACACGTTGACCACCTCGGCGACGGACTCGGCACTTTGGAGCGTCGCCGGGACCGAGGACTCCAGATCCTTCACCAGGGCTCCTGTCTCGTCGAGGGCCAACGGTGCGTTGTCGAGGAGCGACTCGAGGTCCTGGTCACTGAGGCTCAGCTGGGTGGTGAGGCCCGCCAACGACCTCAGCGCTGCCGCGGTCGACTCCGCCAACGCGAGCTGCGAGTCGATGACCGGGTCCAGGTTCTCAATGAGTCCGGTCGTGGCCAGCACGCGTTGCTGTGCCGCGTCGAGGATCTCGTTCGAGTCGTCCACGATCTGCGAGAAGTCCTGACCGGACCCGCCGATCGCGACCTCGAGCTGGTCGAGAAGGTTCGCGGTCTGCTCGAGCGGGACCGACTCCACCAATGCGTCGGCGCTCTCCAGGACCGGGGTGATCTGCAGCAGACCGGAGGTCTGTGAAGCCGGGATGGTGTCTCCTCCGGCGAGGTAAGGCCCCTCGGCGCTCTGCGGGAGAAGATCGATGAACTGTTCACCGATCGCCGAGGTGCTCTTGATCTGCGCCTGCACGTCCGTGGGCACGTCGGCGCCCTTCTCGAGGTAGACCTTCACCGAGACGCCGTCGTCACGGAAGTCGAGCGAATCCACCTGACCGACCTTGACACCGCGGTAGGAGACGAGGGCGCGGGGATAGAGACCGCTCACGTCGTCGAACTCGATGGTGACCGACGTGTGGGTGACGCCTGTCGATCGCGGAGCGTCCCCATAGACCAAGGTCGCGAAGACCAGTGCAGAGCCGCCCAGGATGGCGAAGATGATCAGCTGCGCACGCGCGCGCCGGGTCAGCATCAGCACATCCCCAGGAGTTGCGAGAGCAAGTTGCACGGTGCGGGTGTCGGCGGGGTCGCCTCTCCGGTGTTCGGAGCCGGCGTAGTCGCCGTGGGCCCCGGTGCCGCGGCCCCGGGCGTCGTGAGTTGTTGAAGCATTTCGTCCAAGGTCTGTGAGAGTCCGGAGTCGGGCGCCGCCGCACTCGGATCGATGTTCGACGGCGGGTTCAGCGTCGGTCCGAGGAATGCCGAGGCGAGCGACGGCACGGACGCATCCAGGGTGATGAAGAGATTCGCGTAGTCCCCCTTCAGCGCGTTCTGAGTGGTCGAGACCGGGAACGGCACCGTGAGCAGCAGGTCGAGGGAGCGCGGGAGCGCGTCTCCGGAGGCCTCGAGGTCGGCGAGCAGCGGCTCCAGTGCACCGAGGTTGGCGAGCAGTGCTTCCTGGCTCGTGTTGATCAGCTGGTTGGTCACCGCGCTGAACTGCCCGAGAGCCGTGGTCGTCGAGACGAGGTCGGCCCGCTGGTTCTCGAGGGCCTCGAGTCCCGGTGAGATCGAGCTGATGGCGGTCGTGACCGTCTCCTTCTGCGCGGCCACCTGACCGGCGAGGGAGTTGAGGGACTCCAAGGTCGCGACGATCTCACCGCGCCGGTTGTCGAGGGTGGTCGTGAGATCGTTGAGCTGCGTGATCGCGTCACGTGCCTGCGGGACCCGGTCGGCGAGCGTGGTGTTCAGCTCCGTGGTGATGGTGGAGAGCTGCGAGAGGCCGCCGTTGTTGAGCAGCAGGGACACGGCGGCAAGGATGTCCTCGGTCGCGGGGTACACGCCGGTCACGGTCTGATCGACTTTCGCGCCTTCGGCGAGGGTCCCGGTCGGTTCGGCCGGATCGACGACATCGATGAACTGGGCGCCCAGAAGGGTCTTCTGACCGACGGTGAAGTTGGCGTTGCCGGGCAGCTCGACATCGTCGAGCAGACGCATCGTCACCACTGCCTTCCAGTCCTCGACCTCGACATCGGTGACGGTCCCGATGACGACGTCACCCCGCTGCACGGCGGAGTTCGGCACCAGGTTGTCGATCGAGTCGAAGGTCGCCGTGACCGTGTACCCGTCCTCGCCGAGAGCTGCCTGTCCCGGCAGGGCCACCTCGTTGGGATGGGCCATGCAACCGCTCGCCAGGAGTGCGGTCGCGAACACCAGAGCTGCTCGGCGGACCATCATCGTGCTCCTCCTGTCGTCAGCAGACCGAGCGGGGCGAGCAGCTGCGCGAGTGGGTTGGTCGGGGTCGGGGTCGCGCCCGTCGCGGCCGGGGCCTGCGGTGGTGATCCGGGCTCGGGCTGCGACAGCTCCGCAGTTCCCGGTGAGAGAGGCAACGGTTCGAGACCGATGAGCTCGAAGAGGGGCGAGAGCGCCTGACGACACGCTTCGGCGTTGGAACCGATGGTGAGCACCAGGCCGCAGAGGAG
>JAHEXN010000267.1 GCA_023252095.1 Actinomycetes bacterium
GGCGGGGCCGAAGGTGTCGCCGCCGTCGTCGCTGACGAAGGTCTTGGGGTCGGTGCCGACCACGGCGACCAGGGCGGTGTCGCTGGCCGCGACCGCGCGGGCGGGATCACCCACGATGCAGCTGCGGTCGGTCCACGTGGCGCCGGAGTCGGTCGTGGTGAACAGGAACGCCGCGCAACCCTCGAAGCGTGCCAGCGCGTAGCCCGTGTCGAACGTCGTGAACGTGGCGGTGCGGATGTTGTCGAGACGACCCAGCACGACCCACTCCGCGCCGGCGTTGCCCGTGCCGCGGACGACGCCGTCGACGCACGTGACCCGCGCGAAGTTGCCGTCGACCTGACTCAGCGACGACACCGAGCACTGCGGCTCGCTGGTCGTGCCGTTCGGCGCCACGACCGTGCGCACGTCGGTGGGCGAGGGGTACCAGAGCGAGATCTCGTCGTCCTCGTCCCACGAGGCGCCACCGTCGGTGGAGCGCAGCTGGACCGGTACGCAGTCACCCTTGGTGCCGACCAGCACGACGTCACCCTCGGCCGTGATGGCGGCGCTCAGCACCGTCTGCAACCCGGGCGATCGCGGGGTCATGGACGCACCGTTGCCGGTTCCGGTCATGACCGATCCGGGAGCGCCCTGGCACGAGCCACGGGTGGCCCACACGACCGTGCCGTCGTTCGTGACGTCGAGCACCGCGGCAGTCGACGGGTCGAACTCGAACGCGGTCTGCTCGTTGTCGACCTGCTCCGGAGCGGGCGTCTCCTCGAGGACGACGTCGCTCGACGGCGGCGGCTGGTTGACGTGGCGGTAGACGAGCACCACCAGGATCACGTCGACGATCAGGAACAGCACCAGCAGGGGCAACCCGACGCGTCGTGACACGCGACGATTCTAGGGGGATGCCGAGGATTCTCGGCACCCGATCGGCACATCCGCGGGTGTGACGACCAGCGCAGGCTCAGGCGCAGCCGGCCTCGTCGAGCGAGAGCTCAGCGTTGACGCGCGTGCCACCGTCGAGGTCGACCCACCAGCGGTCGGTGATCTGGCTGATGATGGCGAGCCCCCGGCCACTCAGGGAGTCGTGGTCGAAGTCGACCGGCGCGAGCTGCGTGCCCTCGCCGTGGTCGCGGACGCTGATCTCCAGGAGCCCGTTGGCGATCGACCACGACACCTCGATCGTGCCGTCGTCGCTGGGCCGGCCGTGGCTGACGGCGTTGGTGAGCATCTCGCTCAGCACGATCAGGGCGTCGTCGATGCGACTGGAGGCGACCCGGTTGACCGTGAGGAACCCGGCCAGCTTGGTGCGGGCGATGCCCGGCGTGGAGCGCGCGAACGGGAAGCGGAGCACGTCGTGTGCACGCTCCATGCTGCCTCCTCCACGCCCGGTGTTGGACGTTCCGTCTCGCCTGACCCGCTGATCTGCTGTTCGTGTGTAGTCCAAACTAACCATGTCGAGGCCCTTTGCCAAAGGGAGGGCCGTGAAAGATCGACTGGTCAACGACCCCAGTCGTCGCCGATCTCGCCCGGATAGTCGGGCGCATGGGGCCGCACGCGAGGCGTCCGGACGGGGTCGGCGGAGGTCGATGACGGCCCCGGCTCGAGGCTCTCGATGGTCGTGTCCGCGCCATTGGGACGGCGAGTCGGCAAGCCCGTGGTCCGCACCTGCCACTCCACCAGTGCACCGACGGCGAGCACCGTGAGGAGCGTCGGCACGACCGATGCGGCGCCGAGGTCCGCGCGCGTCTGCGCCGTCGCCACCGCACCGCCTGCCTCGAGGACGAGCAGCATCACGGCGTGCGCCACCTGCAGGGCCACGGCGGCCTCGAGGCCGCCGGTCCGCTGGGTCAGCACCCCTGCGGCGAGGCCGAGCAGTCCGATCTCGACGAGACGCCACGTGCCGGCTCCCTGGAGAGCGACGAAGAAGCACGTGCTCGCCACGATCCCGATCCACGCCACGGGCACGACGGACCCGATCAGCTGCGGCAGGAAGCCGCGGAAGACCAGCTCCTGCGCGAGCGCGAACCCCGGGACGAGCGCGAGCGCGACGACGACCCCGAACCACGCCGTCATCGACGGCACCTCGATCTGCCGGCCCACCCCCGCGCCCGGCAGGACCGAGGCGAGCGCGAGCGAGAACGTGACCGTGGCGAACGCTATTGCGCAGCAGCGACCCCACCACCCCCACCGCACCCGGCCCTCGACCGACCACAGCAGACGCAGCGCCGGGGAGCCCGTGAGCCACAGGGCTCCCAGCAGGAGCGGGACGACCAACGCGATCGTTCCGAGGTCGACGGCCAACGCGCCCGGGTGGTCGACCGGATCCCGCGCTCCCGCTCTGGCAAGCGTCGCGACGACCAGGAACGCCCCCAGCGTCATCGCTCCCGCCACCGGCAGCTGCCACCCGCGGTGACGCGGGTCAGCACGCGTCAGCAGGTGATAGGGCGTGGGCACGGCTCCATTCTGGCGGGTTCGGGCCGTCCTGCCACGAGCCGGGTGTTCGGTGTTCGGTATTGACCGAACACCGAATGATTGAGATCATCGAGCATGGACACCGAGGCGCTCGTGGTCGACGCCTTCGCGCAGCTGGGGATCGAGGCACAGCCGCCCGCCGAACCGGAACGCGGTGTCGATCTCGTCCTCGATCCCTGGGGCGTGGCGGTGGCGCTTCAGGTGAAGCGTCGTTCCCTGGTGACCGACCACGTGGCCGAACGGCTGCTGGCGGACGCCACGACAGACGCGACGCTGCTGGTGGCAGGTGATCGAGTCACGGACGCGGCGCGACGTGTGCTCACCGCCGCCGAAGCCGGCTATCTCGACTTCCGAGGACGACTGGCCATCCGAACGGACCGGCTCGTGGTCGACGCCGAGATCCAGCCGCTCCACGAGCGCAGCGAGCGATCCCATCCCTTGAGCGGCAAGGCCGGGTTGGAGGTCGCAGCCGCTCTCCTGATGGAACCTCGACGAGGGTTCGCCGTGCGCGAGCTGGCCCGTGAGCTGAGCCGTTCCCCGAGCACCGTCTCCGACGTGCTCGCCGGGCTGCGGCGGGACGGACTGGCCGACGAGCGGAACTCTGTTGCCGGGACGGACCTGTTCTGGCGACTGGCCGACCGCTGGCCCACACGCCGAACGCCAGTGGCCAGAGTCCCCGACTCACGGGATCCCACGCTGGCCGCGCCGCTTCGACTCGCCCTGGACGACGTCGCCGGCGCCGGATGGGCCCTGACGGACTCGGCGGCTGCCGCCGCCTACGGAGCACCGCTGGCGGTCCGCTCCGACCAGGCGCTCGACTTCTTCGTCCCCGACCACGCCACGCTGCGCCGGGCCACGACCTTGCTCGGCCCTGCGCCGTCCGCCGGGCTGGCACGCGCAACGGTACGGGTGGCGCCCGTGCCCGCAGTCGTCCAGCAGCGCCTCGGCCCGGGGGGCCTGGCAACCGCGTGGCCGCTGGCACACCCGCTCTTCGTCGCCCTTGACCTGGCACAGGACGTCGGCCGTGGCCGTGAGGTCCTGGACGCGTGGACGCCCGACAAGAAGTGGTCTCGTGTCTGGTAATCGCGTCACCCTGATGGGTGACGCGATGGCGTCGATCGCGCAGGGAGTCATCGAGGTTCGTGACCTTCTCGGCCAGCCTCCGGTTGTCGTCGGCGGGTTGGCCGTCCTGACACGGCTGTCCACTCCCTACCGGGCCACCGTCGATCTCGACGTCGTGGATCGCCTGCTCGGCGCCGTGCCTCACCTCGAGATCCTGCGTTCCGCGGAAGGAGCAGTTGCTGACGAGCCTGCGGCCGTGCTGCTGCCGACGGCCCCGTCAAGGTCGATGTGCTCGAGGTCCGCCAGGTCGAGCTCGACGTGCCCAGCGACGACCCCGGCGACAGGTTGCACGCCTCGGCGCACGCGTGGGCCAACGACTCGGCCACCGACCTGACGATCGAGGTCGTGCTCTCAGATGGCACACACGTCGAGGTGACGACCCCGGTTGCCGAGCCCGGCCCGCTGATCGCCATGAAGCTGCAGGCGGTGATGAACCGTTCCGTGGCCAAGCAGGGAACCGACCTGCAGGACATCCTTCGACTGACCTTCGACGACCAGACGCGACCCGTGGCGCTGGCCCAGATCGGAGCGGTAGGCGACGTTGTAGCGCGGGACATCGCGTTTCACGTCGACCACTGGTTCGTCAGCAAGCAGCCACAGGCCTTGCGTTGGATTCGGCAGTCGGGCGGCGATGACGTCACAGCTGACGACCTTGAGCTCGTCGCGGAACTGCTCGGCGCAGCAGCGCGGCGCCCGACTCGGTAGGTCATGTCAAGCACCGAGGGGCCTCCGGACATGACGACGCCGCCGGATCCTCCAGGAGGATGCGGCGGCGTCGTCAGTGTCGCTACCGGGTGTTACTTGGCGGCAGCCTTGAGCTTCGAGCCGGCGCTGACCTTCACGCCGTAGCCGGCGGGGATCTCGATGGTCTCACCCGTGGAGGGGTTGCGACCGGTACGGGCGGCACGCTCGACACGCTCGACCGAGAGGATGCCCGGGATCGAGACCTTGTCGCCG
>JAHEXN010000268.1 GCA_023252095.1 Actinomycetes bacterium
GCCGTTCTCGGCAAGGTCGAGAAGATCGTGCGTGAGGAGATGAACGCGATCGGTGCCCAGGAGGTGCGATTCCCGGCCCTGCTGCCGCGGGAGCCGTATGAGGCCACGAACCGCTGGACCGAGTACGGCCCTCTCATCTTCCGACTGCAGGACCGCCGCGGCAACGACATGCTGCTGGGCCCGACGCACGAGGAGATGTTCACGCTCCTGGTCAAGGACCTCGTTGCCTCGTACAAGGACCTGCCGGCCACGCTGTACCAGATCCAGACGAAGTACCGCGACGAGGCGCGGCCCCGCGCCGGCATCCTGCGCGGGCGCGAGTTCGTCATGAAGGACTCCTACTCCTTCGACGTCACCGACGAAGGTCTCGAGGTCAGCTACCGCAACCACCGTGACGCCTACATCCGCATCTTCGACCGGCTCGGCCTGGAGTACGCGATCGTGCACGCCGACTCGGGCGCGATGGGCGGGTCGGCGAGCGAGGAGTTCCTCGCGGTCCTGCCCGTGGGCGAGGACACCTTCGTGCGCTCGCCCGGTGGGTACGCCGCCAACGTCGAGGCCGTCACGACGGTCGTGCCGCCGCCCCTGCCGCTCGACGGTCTGCCGGAGGCCCATGTCGAGGACACGCCCAACACCCCCACGATCGACACCTTGGTGGCCCACCTGAACGAGGCGTTCCCGCGCGACGACCGGCCCTGGGCCGCTGCCGACACGCTCAAGAACGTGCTGGTGCTCCTGCGTCACCCTGACGGCACGACGGAGCCGCTGGCGATCGGTGTTCCCGGAGACCGCGAGGTCGACGCCAAGCGGCTGGAGTCGCAGGTGGCTCCTGCGGAGGTCGAGCCGTTCGACGAGGCCCAGTTCGCCAAGCACCCCGGTCTCGTGAAGGGCTACATCGGTCCCGGGTCGCTGGGCACGGCGAGCGGCACCGGCATCCGCTACCTGCTCGACCCGCGGATCGTGCCGGGCACGCGCTGGGTCACGGGCGCCAACGAGCCGGGCCGCCACGTCATCGACCTCGTCGCGGGCCGCGACTTCACGGCCGACGGAACGATCGAGGCCGCCGAGGTCCGGGCCGGTGACCCGGCACCCGACGGCTCCGGTCCGCTCGAGCTCGCCCGCGGGATGGAGATGGGCCACATCTTCCAGCTCGGTCGCAAGTTCGCCGAGGCACTCGGTCTCCAGGTGCAGGGCGAGGACGGAAAGCTCGCCACCGTCACGATGGGTTCCTACGGTGTCGGGGTCTCCCGTGCCGTGGCCGCAGTCGTCGAGAGCTCGCACGACGACCTCGGGATCATCTGGCCGAGGGAGCTCGCCCCCTACGACGTGCACGTCGTGCTGGCCGGCAAGGACGAGGCCACGGCTGCGGGTGCCGAGCAGGTCGTGGCCGACCTCGAGTCCGCCGGTGTCGAGGTCCTGTTCGACGACCGTCCGAAGGTCTCGCCCGGCGTCAAGTTCAAGGACGCCGAGCTGCTCGGCATGCCCACGATCGTCGTCGTGGGCCGCGGTTACGCCGACGGTCTCGTCGAGGTCAAGGACCGGGCCACGGGCGAGCGTCGCGACGTCGCCGTCGGCGACCTCGTCGCGGAGATCACCGGGCGCTGATCTTCGAGCCTTGGCCGTCGAGCTTCAGCCGTCCAGTCCGGGGAACGCGACGGCTGAGCCGCCCCACGCCAGGCGCGCGGTCTCCGTGGTGACGAGGGCGTCGATCGCGTCGGAGCGGTCCGTGCCCGTCGTGGCGCCGATCACGGTGCTCCACGCGGCCGCGATCCTGGCCTCGACGTCCTGGGCTCGCAGCCGGGCCGCCGCCTCGTCGGGCAGGGTCGCGGGCTCGTAGGCGACCTGCGGCGGGACGGCCTCGTCGACGACGGCCAGGAGCCGGTCGCGCTGCGTGCGGTGCGCGGTGAACGCGGCCTGCGCGGGCTCACGGAGCGTCTCGAACGCGCCTCCGATCAGGCCGTAGGTCCAGACGGCCTCGTGCTCGAGCGACAGAATGTGCGCGAGATCACTCATGTCACTGCCCCCGTGCTCATGAGGGTCAGGCAGGCGGCGACCGACCCGAGCGTGCGGGCCAGGTCCGGGGACACCGCCCTCGCGGCCTGGTCGCGGCGGGTCGCCGCAGCGTCCGCAAAGGCCGCGCGGGCAGCCGCGAGGTCCGTGGCGGCGTCGATGCTGACGGAACGGGAGCCTCCCAACGCCTCGAGGTGCTCGGTCAGCAGGGTCGTGAGCGTGGGGGACAGGGTGCCGACCACGGCGAGCAGGCGCGCCTGGTCCTCGGCGGCCGCGGCGAGCAACGCGTTGTCGCCCTCAGCGGCACGCGGCACCGGATCGATCCCGATCTCGCGCGCGACGTCGTCGAGCCGCCCAGCGGCGGCGACCCCTCCGACGGCGGCCACGCCGGCGACGGCGACGCCTCCGAGCAGCAGGGTTCGTCGCCGGGTCACGGTGGCAGGCTAGCCGACCCGGCCCCGGTAGGGTGGCGCTGACACCTGCACGCGGGTGCCGACAATCGAACCCCACAATCGAACCCGGCACCGGCGTCGACCCACCCCTTTCTTGGGCGAGGAGACGAGATGGACGACCGGATCGCCGGCGTCGTGCGCGACATCGTGGACGCGCACGGCCTCGACCTCGACGACCTGACGCTCGGCGGCGGCCAGCGGCGCATGCTGCGCATCGTGGTCGACGCCGAGGGTGGAGTCGACCTCGACGCGCTCGGCCCCCTGACCCGCGAGATCTCGACGGCGATCGACGAGGACCCCGAGGCCTCCCGGGCGGTGGGTGCCGGGGCCTTCACGCTCGAGGTCACCTCGCGCGGCACCGACCGCCCGCTGACCCTCCCGCGTCACTGGCAGCGCAACCGGGGCCGCCTGGTCGCGGTGACCCCGATCGACGGCGACCGCTTCGCCGGTCGTGTCGTGAGCGCCGACGACGACGCCGCCATCCTCACCGTGGCCAAGACCGACCGCCGCGTGCCGTACTCCGAGATCCGCACCGCCGTGGTGCAGGTCGAGCTGAACCGAAAGGACGCCTGACATGGACATCGACATGACGGCCCTGCGCGCTCTCGAGCGCGAGAAGGACATCGCCTTCGACGTCGTCGTGGAGCTGATCGAGCAGGCGCTGCTCTCGGCCTATCACAAGGTGCCCGGGGCGCTCCCGCAGGCGCGGGTCACCCTCGACCGCCGCAGCGGCCACGTCTCGGTGCTCGCGCGCGAGCGGCTCGAGGCCCCGCCCGTGGACCCGGCCGACGAGATCGAGGGGGAGCCGGCCGCACCGCCGGCACCCCGCTTCAGCGAGGAGTTCGACCACACGCCCGACGACTTCGGGCGCACCGCCGCCTCGATCGCCCGGCAGGTCATCATGCAGCGCCTCCGCGAGGCCGAGGACGAGCAGACGTTCGGCGAGTTCTCCGGCAAGGTCGGCGACATCGTGTCGGGGATCATCCAGCAGGGACGCGTTCCCGGTGACGTCCTGATCGATCTCGGCAAGGTCGAGGCGCTCCTGCCCGCCACGGAGCGGGTCGCGGACGAGAAGTACGCCCACGGCGAGCGCATCAAGGCCTATGTGTACGACGTCGAGAAGGGCAACCGTGGCCCGAAGGTCAAGGTCTCGCGCACCCACCCCAACCTCGTCCGCCTGCTGTTCGCGCTCGAGGTCCCCGAGATCGCCGACGGGTCGGTCGAGATCGTCGGCATCGCCCGCGAGGCCGGTCACCGCTCGAAGATCGCGGTGCGGGCCACCGTGCCCGGCATCAACGCCAAGGGAGCCTGCATCGGCCCCATGGGCTCGCGCGTGCGCAACGTGATGTACGAGCTGCACGGCGAGAAGATCGACATCGTCGACCACAGCGAGGATCCGGCGGAGTACATCGGCTACGCCCTGTCGCCGTCGCGTGTCATCAGCGTCACGGTCGTCGACGAGTCGACCAGGGCGGCGCGCGTCGTCGTGCCGGACTTCCAGCTGTCGCTCGCGATCGGCAAGGAGGGCCAGAACGCCCGCCTCGCGGCGAAGCTCACCGGGTGGCGCATCGACATCCGCTCCGACACCGCGCCCGAGACGGCGTGACCGGGACCGGGGGAGAGAGCACGACCGCGGGCGGGGTAGACTTGAACACGGTCTGGCGCACGTGCATCGGCTGCCGAGAGCGGGCGCCCCAGGCCACACTGGTCCGAGTCGTCGCGGTCAGGGCAGACACCACCACGGTGGTCACCCCCGATCCGCGGCGGACGATGCCGGGGCGAGGAGCACATGTGCACCCCGATCCGGCGTGTCTGGACCTGGCGCGGCGCCGCAAGGCGTTCGGGCGGGCACTCCGTGTGGAGGGGCCGCTCGACCTCGACCTGATCGACGGACTCGCCAGCCCGACGACCACCACCTGACCAGAGGGGCCCTTGCCCCCCGACCGGAAGCGGAGCACTCAGCTCATGAGCACTCGATGAGTACGTTCCGATGAATTTGCACGTCAACCTGGTCTGATCTGCCCTTCGGGGGCCGGTTGGGCCCCATGAAGGAGAACAGTGGCTGTCAGAGTCCACGA
>JAHEXN010000269.1 GCA_023252095.1 Actinomycetes bacterium
GCAGGGCCTCGGCGCCGTCACCGCGGTCGAGCCCGCCGCCGACGTCGTCGCGCGCCTCGCCGACGAGTACGACCAGGCCCTGGACCGCATGCGCTCCCTCTGACCCCCGCCCCTTGAGGTGCGACGAGGAACGAGGAGCCTCGAAAGGGGTACCTCAGCCCGTCACCTGACCGAGGTTTCGAGGCTCGCGCGCCAGAGCGCACTCACACCTCAACCACCGGGGGTGACCATGGGCCGAGCGGAGCGAGGCTGAGCCGCCCGTGGCTCGCTCTGGCGAGCCGCGGGAATGAGCGCGAGGAACGAGCGCGTCGGCTCACCACCGGTGGAGTGGTGCGGGCCGGGCGTCACTCCAGTCGGCGGATGAGGGCTTCCTGGGTGATGCGGCAGGCCTGCGTGCCGTCGGCGCCGAAGACGGCGGCGTCGATCAGGGCGCGCGAGTCGTGCGCCGCCGGGGTCGCGTGCTCGAACAGGAGCCACTCGTCGGCGCGGACGTCGCGGTGGAACCACATCGTGTGGTCGAGCGAGACGGCCCACCAGCTGCGGCCGAGGGTCGTCTCGGCGCCCGTCGTGTGCCCGTGCGGGGTCACCGCGGTCGACATCAGCATCAGGTCGCTCGCGTACGCGACCGCCGCCCGGTGCAGGAGCGGGTCGTCACCGAGCCGGTCGGCGGCGCGCATCCAGATGTTCTGGGGAGGGGCGGCCGCTCCGGGGACGACGGTGTCCGGCGACGGCTCGGGCTCGACCCGGATCTCGATGGCCCGGAAGTCGTCCCAGAACCTGCCCAGCCCGCCGTCCGGCTCGGCGAGGACGTGCAGGTCGACGGCGGCCTCGGGCCCGACCGCCGGCGGTGACGGGCGGGAGTGGCTGAGGCCGGAGTCGATCGTGGTGCACGAGATCATCGAGCGGCACAGCAGCCGGTCGTCCTGCCAGGCGCTGACCTCGCGGGTCGAGACGCTGCGGCCGTCGCGCAGTCGCTCGACGCGGTAGGTCACGGGTTCACCGGAGCGTCCGCCGCGCAGGAACGTCGTGTGCAGCGAGTGCGGGAGGCAGCCCTCGGGAGCCGACCGGCCGGCCGCCATGAGCGACTGCCCCACGAGCTGGCCGCCGAACAGCTGGGGGAGCGCCAGCACGTCGACCGCGCCGACCCAGACGTCGTCGCCGACGGCCTCGACCCGCAGGACCTCGGTCAGGTCGGCCTGCGCGGGACCCGCGGTCGTCATCGGCCCGAAGCGGCTGCGGAGCGGGGCTTCTTGCGCGGAGGCATCGGGAAGAAGCCGCTCGTCGTGGCGATGTAGTGCTCGTAGGCCTCGCCCCGCTTGCGACGCATGCCCTTCTCCAGGAGCTTCTTGCCGCTGTACGAGACGAGGAGCTTCGTCATGACGATCGGCGCGATGACCGTGACGAGGCCGCCCCAGTGCCCGAGGGCGAGCAGGAACAGGCCGACCCAGACGCACGAGTCGCCGAAGTAGTTGGGGTGGCGCGTCCAGGCCCAGAGGCCCCGGTCCATGATCCGGCCCTCGTTCGCCGGGTCGGCCTTGAAGCGCGAGAGCTGCCAGTCGCCGACGGCCTCGAACACGAACCCGACCGCCCACACCGCGACGCCGAGCCAGCCGAGCACGCCCAGCGAGGCGTCCTGGTACATCGCGAACTGCACGGGGAGCGAGACGACGACGATCAGGAACGCCTGCAGGCCGTAGACCTGCTTGACGAGGAACACGACGAGGCTGCCGCCCTTGCGCGACGCGAGCAGGCGGGTGTACCGCGGGTCCTGCCCGTGGCCCATGTTGCGGCGCCCGATGTGCAGCCCGAGGCGCAGGCCCCAGACCGCGGTGAGCGCGAGCACGACGAGGCGCCGGGTGTCATCGCCGCCGGCGCCCGTCGAGGCGAGGTACGAGACCACTGCGACGACGACGAAGCCCGGCCCCCAGCAGATGTCGATGATGGAGTGGTTCTTGATGGCCGAGGCGATCGCCATGATGACGCCGATGAAGACGACGGTCGCGGCGATGCTGATCACCAGGTTGAGGGCGAGGTCGCCCCAGGGGAACGCGGAGTTCATGGATCGGTCCTTCGGGATCGGTCGGGATCGTGCAGGAAAGGGGGCGGGTCAGGCGAGGTCGGCCGCGAGGCTCTGAAAGGCGGCGTGGGCGTGCGTGTAGGTGTGCGGCTCGCCCTGGCGGCTGCGCTCCAGGAGCGCCTCGAGCTCGGTGGGTGCCAGGCGGCCCGTCGAGGGGAACGTCACGGTCCCGTGCTCGACGGCGTCGGCGGCCCGGAGCCCGGAGCCGGCTGCCACGACGACCTGGCCGTTGATCGTGCTGCTCGGGTCGACGAGTGCGCCGACCACGGGGGCCACGAGCTCGGAGCGCATCCGCTCGGCGTGGCGGGGGTCCATCCCGGCCTCGGTCATCTGGGTCGTGGCGTAGGGAAGGAGCACGTTCGTCAGCACACCCTTGGGTTCGCCCTCGACCGCCGCGGTGCGCGCCAGGGCGATCACGGCGCCCTTGCTGGCGGCGTAGGCCGAGACGGTCGTCTCGCCGTGCAGGCCCGCCGTCGAGGCGACCATGACGATGCGCCCGTGACCGGCCGCGCGCATGACCGCGGAGGCGGCTGCAGCGACGAGCGCCGTGCCGGTCACGTTGATCTCCATGACGGCGCGGAAGCTCTCGGCCGTGGTCTTGTGCAGCATCTCGGGACGGCTCACGGCCGCGCTCGTGACGCAGATGTCGAGGCGTCCGAAGTGCCGGATCGCGTCGTCGACCAGTGACGCCGCGGTGGCGGGATTCTCGACGGCGCCGTGGTTGGCGACGGCCCGGCCTCCGGCGGCCACGATCTCGGCCACGACGTGGTCGGCGGGGCCGAGGCCGTTCTCGTCGACCTGCCGGTTGCGGTTGTTGACGACGACTGCCGCGCCGAGCTCGGCGAGGTGGAGCGCGAAGGCGCGACCGAGGCCCTTGCCACCTCCGGTGACGATCGCGACCTGCCCGGCGAGGGGCTGGGCGGGCAGGGATTCAGGCATGCGAGACCTCGTACGTTTCGGGGCCCGGGCGTTGCATGAGGCAACTTTTCTGGGCTCGGGCGGTGGAGTTACTCTGATAGTAGTAGTACGGTGTGACGCAGATGACAAGGCCCTGCCGGAGATCGGTGCGGCGAGAAGAAGGGGAACTTCCATGGATGTCGAGCTCGTCGGACGCCTCCTGTCCACGCTCCCGGAGGACGACGACCACCCGTACCGCACGGGTCCGTGGCAGCCGCAGACGAACGAGTGGAAGGCGGACGGCCTCGAGGTCGTCGAGGGGGAGATCCCGGCCGATCTCGACGGCGTCTACCTCCGCAACACCGAGAACCCCGTGCACCCCTCGCTGAAGAACTACCACCCGTTCGACGGCGACGGCATGATCCACGTCGTCGGCTTCCGTGACGGCGAGGCGTTCTACCGCAACCGCTTCATCCGCACCGACGGGCTGGCGGCCGAGCAGGAGCACGGCGGTCCGCTGTGGGCCGGTCTGGCCGAGGCGCCGCAGTGGTCCCTCCGTGAGGACGGCTGGGGATCGCGCACCCGCATGAAGGACGCCTCCAGCACCGATGTCGTCGTGCACCGCGGTGTCGCGCTCAGCAGCTTCTACCAGTGCGGCGACATGTACCGCATCGACCCGTTCACCGCCGAGACGATGGGCAAGGAGAGCTGGAACGGCCACTTCCCGTTCGACTGGGGCGTCTCGGCGCACCCCAAGGTCGACGGCCGCACGGGCGAGATGCTGTTCTTCAACTACAGCAAGGAGGCGCCGTACATGAAGTACGGCGTCGTCGACGCGAACAACGACCTCGCGCACTACGTCGACATCCCGCTCCCGGGCCCGCGCCTGCCGCACGACATGGCCTATACGGAGAACTACGCGATCCTCAACGACTGCCCGCTGTTCTGGGACGAGGAGCTGCTCAAGCGCGACGCCCACGTCGCCCGCTTCCGCCCCGACCTGCCGACGCGCTTCGGGGTCATCCCGCGCCGCGGGCAGACCTCGGAGATCCGCTGGTTCGAGGCCGAGTCGACCTACGTGCTGCACTTCGTCAACGCGTACGAGGAGGGCGACGAGATCATCCTCGACGGCTTCTTCCAGGGCGACCCGGAGCCGGCCGACAACGGCATGGGCGACAAGTGGCAGCGCGCGTTCCGCTTCCTCGCGCTCGACCGCATGCAGTCGCGGCTGCACCGCTGGCGCCTCAACCTGGTCACGGGCCAGGTCAAGGAGGAGCAGCTCAGCGAGTCGATCACCGAGTTCGGGATGATGAACGGCGACTACACGGGCGGCAAGTACCGCTACGCGTACGCCGCCACGGGCAAGCCTGCGTGGTTCCTCTTCGACGGGCTCACCAAGCACGACCTGCAGACGGGCTCGGCGGAGCACTACTCCTTCGGCGACAACGTGTACGGCAGCGAGACCGCCATGGCGCCACGGGTCGGCTCGACCGCGGAGGACGACGGCT
>JAHEXN010000026.1:0-573 GCA_023252095.1 Actinomycetes bacterium
GGGTCTGCGTGTGGCTCAGGCAGATCCGGCCCGTCATCCCGAGCGAGCGCGCGTGCACGGAGTCGGCGCGGGTCGCCTCGGCGTCGTCGGCGACGGTCGGACCGTCGATCGGCGGCGGCAGGTCGTGCCCACGGCTCATGAGGACGAGCTGCGACCGGGCGTGCAGGAGAGCGGTGGGGTCGTTGCCGATGCCGAGATCGCGTCGGAAGTCACCCGTGCCGAAGGCGATGCGCGCGGCGCCGGACGTCGCGATGTCACCGAGGCGCACGAAGGCGCGGGCCGTCTCGACCATCGCGACGACGGGCTTGCCTGCCGCGTCGAGCGTCGCGCGGACCTCGTCGCCGGACTCGGTCATCGCCAGCATGACGCCGGTGATGTTCGGGTGACCGGCCGCGAGGGCGACGTCGTCGGCCCAGTCCGTCGTGCTCGCGCCGTTGAGGCGGATCCAGACGGCGTGACCCGCGTCGGCGTGGCGAGCCACCGCGTCGCGGCCGACGGACTTGAGGTCGTCGGGGCAGCCGGCCTCCAGGTCGAGCAGCGTCACGTCGGCCGCGGGGAGCTCGCTGGTGTCGG
>JAHEXN010000026.1:583-6385 GCA_023252095.1 Actinomycetes bacterium
GTGCATGGCCGCGACGACCACCGCACCGACGACCAGGCCCACCAGGGCCGACGCGAGCGTGTTGGTGAACCAGCCGAGGACGGCTCCGGCGCCCGCCGTGGCGTCGTGCACCGCGTGCTCGAGGTCGTGGACGATGCCGTAGGGCCCGTGCCAGCCGAGGTCGTCGGTCCCGACCAGGAGGATGTGGCCGCCGACCCAGAGCATCGCGGCGATGCCGACCGTGGCGAGCGTCGCCAGCACGATGGGCATGCCGCGCACGAGACCGCGTCCGACCGTCTGGGCCAGCCGGGAGGCACGCTCGGTGAGCGCGAGTCCGATGTCGTCCATCTTGACGATGAGACCGACGACGCCGTACACGAGCGCCGTGATGCCCAGCGCCACGAGCACGAGGATCACAGCCCGGCTCAGGAAGGGTTCGTCGGCGACCTCGTTGAGCGAGATGACCATGATCTCGGCCGAGAGGATGAAGTCGGTGCGCACGGCGCCGGAGATGACTGACTTCTCCTGCTCCGGTCCCGACACGCTGGCGGGCTTCTCGGTCGCGTGCCCGTGGCCGCTGATCTTCTCCCAGATCTTCTCGGCGCCCTCGAAGCACAGGTAGGTGCCGCCGAGCATCAGGATCGGGGTGAGCAACCACGGCGCGAACTGACTCAGCAGGAGCGCCGCCGGGAGGATGAAGACGAGCTTGTTGATGATCGAGCCGCGCGCGATCCGCCCGATGATCGCCAGCTCACGTTCCGGCTTGAGGCCCTGCACGTAACGGGGCGTGACCGCAGCGTCGTCGACGACGACGCCGGCGGCCTTCGCGCTGGCGCGACCGGCAGCGGCGCCGACGTCGTCGATCGAGGCGGCGGCGAGACGTGCCAGCGCGGCGACGTCATCGAGCAGCGCGACGAGACCGCCGGCCATCAGGCGGTCCTGGTGCAGACGAGGAAGATCACGCGCTCAGGGTAGGGCAGGTCGGGAACATCCGAGTCGGATCGCCTCTCGTACGGACGTGTCGACCAGCACCCCGGCGGTCGCCGCGAACAACCCAGGAGGCACCGATGCGCCCGCAGATCAGCACCAAGACCCAGGCCGATCGTCTGGTTCATGCGCTCGACACCTTCGACGGCTCGGTCATCCGGGTCTCGGGCGACATGCTCTCGATCTCCGGGATCGAGGCCGGCGGACGCACCCTGGCCGACATCGCTCGACAGGTCGCCGCTGATGAGGTCCTCGGCGAGGTCGCAGCGCTCGACCTGGGGGTGCGGCACACGGTCGAGGGGCTGGGTCCGGTGACCGTCAGCACGGTCCGCGGCGTGACCGATCGCGTCATCGAGGTCCTCGAGCAGCTCGTGGGCGCCGACGACACGGCCCGCCTCGCGCCCCACGCCGATCGTGAGGTCGAGGTCAGGATCGTCGTCCGCTAGACCGGTCGCGTCCCCGAGGGGGCCTGGAGGACCAGGCGTCCCGTCGGTACCCAGCGCGAAAGCCCGCGCGCTGGAGGCGGGCCGACGGCCGCGCTGCACGTTGACTGGGTCATGCCGGGGTACACCCCGGGCGAGGGTCACGTCGCGGGGGATACTGCGACCGTCGGACCGTGACCCGACGACGAGGGAGGTACGCATGACCGACGCGGTCGTGGTGGGGAGCGGGCCCAACGGACTGGCCGCCGCCATCAGGCTGGCGCAGGCCGGCCTCGACGTGACGGTCCTGGAGGCGTCCGACCGCCCAGGGGGCGGCACACGCACCAGCGAGCTGACCCTGCCGGGCCTGCTGCACGACGACTGCGCGGCATTCCATCCCACCGGGGTCGTGTCGCCCTTCCTGGCGAGCCTCGACCTCCAGCGGTTCGGCCTGACGTGGGACTACCCCGAGGTCGACCTCGCCCACCCGCTTGACGACGGCCGCGCCGGGCTGATCTCGCGGGACATGGTCGTGACGTCGCAGTCGCTGGGCGTCGACGGGGCGCGCTGGGCGCGCTCGCTGGGCGCACAGGCGCGCAACTTCGACAAGCTCGTCGACGAGGTGTTCCGTCCGATCGTGCACGTGCCGAAGCACCCGATTGCGCTCGGTCGCTTCGGGGTGCAGGCCCTGCTCCCAGCCACCTGGGCCGTCAAGCGGTGGCGTGACGAGCCCGCCAAGGCCCTCGCGATGGGGGTCGCGGCCCACGCCTTCGGACGCCTGGACCGGCCGCTGACCTCGTCGATCGGGCTGATGCTCACCGCCGCAGGCCACGCCGCCGGATGGCCCGTCGCCCACGGTGGCAGCGGCGCCATCTCGTCGGCGCTCGTCGCCCTCCTGGAGTCGCTCGGCGGCACGGTGCGCACCGGCATCGCGGTCACGTCCCACGCGCAGGTCGAGGAGCTGCTGGGACGGCGTCCCGACGTGGTGCTGCTCGATACCTCGCCGTCGGCGGCAGTGCGGATCCTCGGCGACCGACTCCCGGCGCGGGTGCGCCGGCAGATCGGCCGCTACCGGTACGGGCCCGCCATCCACAAGGTCGACTTCGCGATCGAGGGCGACATCCCGTGGACCAACCCCGGCACGCGTCGCGCCGGCACCGTGCACGTGGGCGGGACGGCGGCCGAGGTCGCGGCCGCCGAGGCGGCCACAGGCCGGGGCGAGATGCCCGAGCGTCCGTTCCTGCTCGTGGGGCAGCAGTACCTCGCCGACGCGAGTCGGTCCCAGGGCTCGGTCAACCCGGTGTGGGCGTACGCGCACGTGCCGCACGGTTACGCAGGCGACGCCACGGCCGCGCTGGTGGCCCAGATCGAGCGCTTCGCCCCCGGTTTCCGAGACCGGATCCTCGCCACAGCAGTCCGCGGGACTGCGGCGATGGAGTCGTACAACGCGAACTACGTGGGCGGCGACATCAACGTGGGCGCCAACAGTGCGCGCCAGGTCGTGATGCGACCGCGGATCGCCCTGGACCCGTACCGGCTCGGGGACGGCCTCTACCTCTGCTCCGCGGCCACGCCTCCCGGGCCCGGGGTCCATGGCATGTGCGGGTTCCACGCGGCGGAGTCGGCGCTGCGCCGGCTCTGACCCGGAACAATCCCCACCCGCATTCCCTCCGAAGAGCATGCGAACTGTGGCGACGAGCGTCGGCCTTGCCCTGGTGACCGGGTTGCTCGTCGCCTGCGGCGGCACGCCTCGCGCCGACTCGGCCGAGCAGGTCCGAGAGCTCCTCGAGGACCTCCCCGGGGTGGCCCGTGTCGCGTCCGATCGCGTCGAGCTCGACTCGGAGTACTGGGGCGTCGAGACCGAGGTCCGCATCGTTCCCGACATCACCGTCGGCCAGCTGGCCGCGGTGCTGAGCGTCCTGCAGGAGGCGGACGAGCTGGTCGCCGAGGAGGCGGGGTTCTTCGGGACCGTGGTCTACGCGGGCGAGGATCCGCTCGACGATCCTTCCGCCGTCCGGTCAGGCAGCGACCGGAGTCCCGTCGACCAGGCGGCAGCCTTCCTGGGGGCGCGGGACCTGTTCCCGGAGGCGTCCGTCTCGGTCGACGAGTGGGGACTCGGGATCCGCGGCATCGACCCCCACGGGCGGTCGGTCTCCACCGTTGCGGCCGAGGTTGCCGGCACCTCGACCCTCACGACACTCGGCGGTCTCGCGCTCGGGGTGCTCGACACGGTGGAGGGTGGCGGGAACTCGACCCTGACCACGGCAACCCCGGTCTCCCCGGAGACCGCGATCGCCTGGCAGGCGGTCGTCGACACCGCGGCGACGGTCGGCGGCGGCGCCTCGGTGCAGTACGTCAACCTCCAGGTGTCAGGAGGATTCCCGGACCGGATCGAGGTCAACCTGATCGGCGTCGTCGACAGCGGGGTACCCGACTTCGCGACGTGGTACCCCGTCCTGGCCTCGCCCATCGAGACGTGGGCCGACTTCGCGGTCGCCCACGGCTCCGACGCGACGCTCGAGGTCATGGTCGACCACGAGGCGTTCGTGCTGGTCGACGTGGGACCCCCGCCCCAGGCCAACGAGCACGCCGACCCGGCCTGGAACCAGGCCGTCGTCGACCACCTGTTGTCGGTCTGAGGGTCAGCCGGCGCGCAGGTGCCGGCCCGCATCGGCGAGGACCTCGTCGGTGAGGGCGTCGAGCAGACTGGACCCGCCCTTCCACCGCTGCCAGTACAGCGGAGTCGAGATGCTGGGGCCGCCCAGAGGCACGAGGCGGCCGGACTCCGCCAGCTCCTCGCCGTGCCGCTCCGGGACGAGGGCCCAGCCCAGACCGAGCTCGACCGCTCGAGCGATGTCGTGCGTCGAAGGAACCATGTGGCGGGGGGAGTGGGTGCCGTCGACGCCGTGGTGTCGCAGCCAGTCGAGCTGCAGCGTGTCGTCGCGGTCGAAGTCGACGCGGGGTGCAGCGGCCAGCCGATCGGCGTCCAGACCGTCGGGCAGCCACCGCGAGATCCAGGCCCGCGACGCCATCGCCGTGAACGCCATGTGGCCCAGGGGAGTGGACCGGCATCCCGCCACCGCCTCCCGGCGCGACGTCACGGCGGCGAGGGCGACGCCCGACTCGAGCAGGTCGACCGTGCGGTCCTGGTCGAGACGCAGGAGGTCCATCTCCACGTCGTGGGCCGAGGCGAAGCTCGCGATCGCGGGCAAGATCCAGGTCGCGAGCGAGTCGGCGTTGACGGCCACCGTCATCCGCACGCGCGTTCCCTCTGCGGCCGCACCCAGGTCGCGCGCCGCCTCGTGCGCGAGGACGGCGTAGCGCCGGGCGAACCGCACCACCGCGTCGCCGGCCTCGGTGGGCCGAACCGGACGGGAACGGACCAAGAGGCGCTGCCCGAGCTGCTCCTCGAGGGCCTTGACACGTTGGCTCACGGCCGACGGCGTGAGGTGGAGGCGCCGCGCGGCACCGTCGAGGGTCCCCTCGTCGACGACGGCGGCGAGAGTCAGGGCCAGGCTGGGATCCATCTGAAGCTCCGCTTCATGTACATGACCAATCATTGCTGGTGTTCATGCTGCCCGATCACTAGCGTCGAGCGCATGCTGACCGTCATCCCCGGCTTCTTCGTGATGCTCTCGCTGATCCTCGCGATCGGCGCGCAGAACGTCTTCGTGCTGCGCCAGGGCATCAGGCGCGAGCACATCGGCCTCGTGATCGCAATCTGTGCCGGCTCCGACGCGGTCCTCGTCGCTGCCGGAGTGGCGGGCCTCGGACGGCTGGTGGAGGCCGTCCCGGGGCTCGTCGAGGTGGCTCGCCTGGCCGGGGCGGTCTTCCTGCTCGGCTATGCAGCCCTCGCGGCACGCCGTGCTGTCGTCGGCGGGGGCGAGCTGGGCTCGTCCGACGGAGGAGCGGACCTGACTCCGGCCGGTGGCGCAGTCGCAGTCCGCACCCGGACGGCGACCGTCGCTGCGACGGCCGTGGCGCTGACCTGGCTGAACCCGCACGTGTACCTCGACACCGTGTTCCTGCTCGGGTCCGTGGCAACGTCGCACGGCGAGGATCGGTGGTGGTTCGCCCTCGGTGCCGCAGCGGGCAGTGTCGCGTGGTTCACGTCCCTCGGGCTCGGGGCCCGTCGTCTCAGTGGCGTGCTCCGGACCGCGCGATCGTGGCAGGTGCTCGACGGAGCCATCGCCGTCGTCATGGTCCTCATCGCGGTGTCGCTGCTGCGCGGGTGAGGCAGCGCGCTGGTGCGATGAACTGGTCGGCGACTAGTCTGAATCCATGAGCGTCACCGTCGGTGCCTACGAGGCCAAGACCCACCTGTCGAAGCTCCTGGCGGCCGTGGAGCAGGGGGAGACGATCGTCATCACCCGCCATGGCAAGGAGATCGCCCACCTGACTCCGCCGCCCAAGC
>JAHEXN010000026.1:6395-18930 GCA_023252095.1 Actinomycetes bacterium
TTGGAGGAGCTCCGCGAGCTCAGCAAGGGCATCACGCTGGGGCCGGACGTCACCATCAAGGAGCTGATCGAGGAGGGGCGTCGGTGGTGAGCTTCGTGCTCGACGTCTCGAGCGCCTTGCCGCTCGTCTACTCGGACGAGTCGGGCGACGACACCCAGAGACTCCGGCAGGCCTTCTCCGACGGCTCCGTGGCCTACGTGCCGACCTTGTGGCGATACGAGCTGTGCAGCGCGCTTCAGCAAGGCGAGCGGCGGGGCCGGATCACGGCGGACCAGTCGGCCGGGAGCCTCGACCTCCTGGCCGACCTGCCGATCGAGGAGGTCGACACGTCTGCGGCGTACTCGCTCCTGGGTGCGTCGCGGATCCATGGACTGACGGCGTACGACACGGCCTACCTGCTCCTGGCGCAGCGGCTCGCGCTGCCGCTGGCCACGCGCGACGCGCAACTGCGCCAGGCCGCCGAGGCCGGCGAGGTCGCCCTGTTCTGAGGTCCTAGGGTGGCCGGATGGTCGCAGGCATCCTCGAACGGTGGCGAGCCGACGCCTGGTTCCAGGAGGCCGTCGGTTGGATCGCGGAGGCGGTGAGCTCGGTCGGAGCCGTCGTGACGGGCAGCCCTCGTGTGGTCCACGTCCGCTTCTGGTCGGTCGTGCTCGAGGTGTCGACGGACCACGGCGTGATGTGGTTCAAGGAGTGTCATCCGGGCCAAGGATTCGAGCCCGAGCTGCTCGCCGTGCTCGCCGACCTGGAGCCTCGCCACTTCCCGCGACCGATCGCGGTCGACGAGCTCACCCACCGGATGCTGCTGCCGGACCTGGGTGCAGGTCGGAGCGGCGGGGGAGGGGGCGACTGGTCGCGAACTCTCGTGGAGATGGCCGAGGTCCAGCAGCGGTTGTCGCTGCACCACGGGATCTTGGCGGCAGCCGGCCTGCCTAGCCTGCTGCCGGAAGACGCACCGAGCTACGTCGACTCGTTGGCTCGCCGGCTGACGGCCCTGCCGCCGACCCATGCGCAACACCTCGCCGGCGAGACGGCCGACCAGATCGAGTCCCGCTTGGGCCACGTCGGGGACTGGGCGGGGCGGTTGGCGGCTTCGGGCGTTCCCTCGACCTTCCAGCACAACGACGCCAGCCCCGCCAACACCTTCGGGCCCGCGGCATCGGCGCCGCAGTGGATCGACGTCGGCGACGCCTTCTGGTCGCACCCGTTCGCGGTGCTGCAGGCCCCGGTGTCGATGCTCACCGGCTCGTGGCCGTGGGGCCCGGACTGGCGTGATGAGCACGCCCGCGCGATCGTCGATCCCTACCTGGCTGTCTGGGGCGACCACGCCAGTCTCGACTCGATGCGCGAGCTCCTCGAGCCTGCGCGGTGCTTGGGAATTCTGCACCGCTGCGAGTCCTGGCGCCGTCTGATCGACCATGACGGCGAGCTCCCGGACGATCGATCGCTGCCGAACCTGGGGGACCACCTTCTCGTCGCCACGGGGGTCGCGGCGGCCGATCTTCGCTGACGGGGCGGCCTATGCTCGCGGCATGGGCAAGCTCTTCGACGCGATCGACGACAACCTCCGCGTGTGGATCGAGGAGCAGCCGATGTGGTTCGTCGCGACGGCGCCGCTCGCGGGGGACGGCCACGTCAACATGTCGCCGCGGGGTCACGATTCCTTCGCGGTGCTCGACCCGCACCGGGTTGGCTGGGTCGACTACACCGGCAGCGGTGTGGAGACGATTGCGCACATCCGCGAGAACCGGCGCGTGTGCCTGATGTTCAACTCGTTCGGACAGCGACCACGCATCGTGCGCCTCCACGGGCAGGGGTCGGTCTTCCTGCCCGGAGAACCGGGGTTCGACGAGGTCGTGGCCCTCAAGCCCGAGCACCCCAGCACGCGCGCGGTCATCACGGTCGACGTCACGCGCATCAGTGACTCCTGCGGGTGGGGCGTGCCGGTCATGGAGATGACGGGGGAGCGCGAGCTGATCCGTCAGCATGCCGAGAAGAAGGGGCCTGCGGGTCTCGACGAGTACCGCGCGCAGAAGAACGCGCGCAGCATCGACGGCCTGCCGGGACTGTCGCTCGGCTCCTGATCGATGATCTCCCCCGAGGTTGGGATCGGGCTTCGCTGCGATGGATCCCGTGGTGCCGGGCAGCGTTGACGCGTGATGGTCGGCGTGCCATGTTCGCCGAGTGGCGAATGAGTCTCGGCTGGACCTGGTCGACGGTCGTCGACGCCAGCCATTGGCCACGGGAGTCTCAGCGATTCCGTTGGCGTGGTTGGCGATGTTTCGCTCCGCAGACCTCGTGGTGTCTCGGGCCGTGCGATTCTCGACCGGGTGGGAGTCGGCGGTCGCGCGGCTGCAGGATCCGCGGGGTCTGTGTCCCATGTTCGCCTCGTACGGCGACCTCTCGCAGCACACGAGCATGGTGGCCGACACCCTCGCCGCCCACGTGTCGGCGCGAGGACCTGCGCCAGGCTCGACTCGGGTGTCGATCGACGTGACCGAGATCGCGGGGGAGCAGCCCGAACCCCGCGCATGGGCGCGGGCGCTGGGGGCAGCGCTCGACGCCCTGGATGACCCCGCTCCGGAACCCGCGCCGATGACACCGCCGACGACCGCCGACAGCGGACTGACGGAGATCGACAAGATCCGTCGGCTGCGGCAGTCCGCTGATCTCGGCATCAACGAGGCTCGCGACCGCCTTCGCGATCACGGCGGTGATCTCGAGGCAGCATTGGCCGCCGTCGACGCGAGCAAGAGCCACGAGCAGCGCGCCAGGGACCAGGCCGGCGCGTTCGTTGCTCGCCTCGCCCACCCGCAGCGCCTGGCGCCACGCCCGCCGTGGCAGGTGCTGCTCGAAGCGAGCGGACTGGAGCACGGCATGCCGTTCCCGCCCTCAGACCTCCTCCTGCAGGGATCATCGGCCACAGATGGCGATCTGCGGACCCACGCCCGGCTCCTGGGGGAGTCGGTCGCCGTCGGCGCGGTCAGCTGGGAGCCGCACTATCGCTGGGCCTGAGGCTGTTGACGCCAACCGCGCTCGGCCTCGACGTCATGACCCGCCCGCCAAGCCTAGGGTGGCCGGGTGCCTCTCATCCACGTCCTGAACGCCACTCCCTCGTCGGTCGACCGCAAGCGCGAGCTGATCGCGGAGCTGACGGCGACGTACGCCCGCGTCATGCACATCCGTCCGGACACCATTCGCGTGGTGATCGACGAGGTTCCGCGCGAGAACTGGGGCGTCGGGGGAGTGGCGCTGGCCGACTCCGGCCAGGACGAGTCGCTCAGTCAGGAACCGCTCCGCTGATCCCTCGGTCATCCAGCGGCGCGACGGGTTGGCGCAGGATCGTGCGTCGCCGCTCCGGCGGCACGCGGCGGGCATCGCTCAGGTAGACCTCGTGATGACGGCCGGTCATCCGCAGTCCGTGCTGGGGAATGAACTCGCGGTGCATGCGGCGGAGCAGATCGGCTTCGTCGTCGTAGGAGCCGACGTGGAGGGCCTGGACGCAGGGGCCCTCGGCGAGGGTCTCCAGACGGATCTCGGCGAGACGCTCCGGCGCCGCCTTCTGGGCGACGCGGTGGCGCACCGTCTCGAGCAGCGCCTGGTCGATCCAGTCCGGGACCATGATCATGAGGGTCCAGTCCCACCGGGACTTGTCGCGGGAGCCGGTGAACGACTCCATGTCGTCGGCCCACCACAGGCCCTCCAGGGGCATCACGACGTGGTCGCGGCCGAGGTCGACCTTGCTCGCGAACTTGAGTCCGTAGGCCATGGGGTACAGCGCAGCGACGGCGCTGGTGAACTGCGGTGACGTGTTCGGGTCGCCGTGTCCGTCGATCATGAGGTACTGCAGGTCCGGGACCTCGAGGAGCCGCAGCTCGTCGCGTCGAGCGCGATAGGCGTCGAGCGTGCGCTTGAAGTCGATCCTGTCGGTCATCGCCGCTCCTCACCGGGTCTCAGGCGACCGGCACGATCGATCATCGAGCGGGCCGGGGGAGCGACAGGTGGAGCAGCGCGTCGCCAGCGAAGGAGGCGGCGAACAGGCGAGCGGCCACGACGTCCTTGTCCTCGGCCAGCAACGTGGCCAGCTTCTCGTCCGCAGGCTTGACCATGATCGAACGCTACCAAGCGGCGGCCGGGCAGCGGGTGGACTACGTGCCCGGTCTTCAGAGCTCGATCCAGTAGCGACGGACCCCGGCGCGCGTGTCCTCGAGCACGCCGCCGGCCGCCTCGATCGTGCGGGCTGACGCCGGGTTGTCGTCGTGGCAGGTCACGAGGGCGCGATCGATGCCGATCTCGCGGGCACGGCCCAAGGCCAGGACGAGCGCGCGGGTGGCATGACCGCGGCGGCGGTGGCTCGGGGCGATGCTGTAGCCGATGTGGCCGCCGATCTCGCGCAGTCGCGCGTTGAGCGTGTGTCGCAGCTGCAGGAATCCCACGACGACGCAGCCGTCGCCTGCGTGGTCAGTGACCCAGTACGTGTCGGCAGGCACGAGGCCGCTGGGCTGAGGTCGGCTCGCATCGGCGTTGGCCTCGATCGCCGCGACCAGCGCGGCGCAGTACGCGCGCGTCGTCTTCGGCTCGCCGGCGAGCAACCACATGGCCGACGCATGGATGTGCCCCGGCTCCTGCGCGAACTCACGGACGCATGCGGCCCAGGTGTCACAGAGGTCGAGGCTGGGACGAACGAGAACTGTCACGGATCCATCTTGATGGGGCAGGCCATCTCTGCACTACTGGACACACTGCGTATCACGAGTGGACGTATTCGACGCCATTGCTCACGCGTTCGGCGATGTCGCGCGCTAACCCGGCTCGGATCACGGCATGTGCGCTGGAGGAAGCTGGCTTCACGGGGCTTCACGGGGCTTCAAGGTCGATGCGCGTCTCCGTGCAGCGGTAGCCGGCGCGGCGGAAGGCCGCAGCCATAGGTGCGTTGACGGCATCCGTGGTCGCGGTGATGCGCGAGGCGCCCTGCTCGGCGTGGAACCGGGTGACGAACGCGAGGATCTCGTCGACGTACCCTCGGCCTCGGTGCTCCGGGAGCACAGCGAGATACCCCACATTGCGGTTTGTCGGGGTCGCTGACGGAATGGCGATGCCGACGACAGTGCCGTCAGCCGCGGCGGCAGTGTGCCACCACGAACGGTCACCGGGGCAGGCTCGGTAGTAGTCAACCTCGGCGCGGGCCAGCTCGTCGGGGCTGACGGAGTCAAGCTCACGGCGGGTCATGACGTCCAGCGAGCCCTCGGCAGCGGCGGCGAACAGTCGAAGGAAGGTGTCGACGCTGGCTGGCGCGAACACGAGCGAGCCGGGTGCGGGCGGCAACGGTCGATCCGCGTCCCACTGGAACTGGAGGCGCTCGTTGACCCGTGCCAGGCCCGCTGCGGCGGCGGCGTGAGTCTTCAGGTCGACCTCGGCGACGAAAGTCGTCTCGTCCCGCCAGGCGTTCGGCAGTCGCATCGTGTGCGGCAGGGGAGCGGCCACCCCTCGACTCGACAGGACCTCGTGTCCCGCTTCGAGAAGAGCTGTTGCCAGACGTCCGCGGTCGGGCACCTGCACGTCAACGTCCCACACCTCCAACGCGATCGGCACGACCGCGTCTCGACCCCACCACATCGCTCGCCCGATGACCGCACCAGACTCGTCGATCGCCAGCACCGACCACTCGGGCCGGATTCGGCCCGCCTCGATCTCTGCTGCGACCTCGCTGGCCGGTGGACCGGTGTAGGCAGGCACGTTCAGTTCCACCGCGGCGGCCAGCTGCGCGTCCGAGGGCTCGGCAATTCGCATCGCGCAAGCCTCCCGGCCATTCCCGCCACAAGCAACCCCTTCGTCGTTCATCGACACGACGGGACGCGGTGGGGCAGGTCAGCACCGCGATCAAGCAGGTGGGCGGGGAAGTGGCTGAGCTCGGGACCATGGTTCAACTCATGCGGTACGCAAACCATTGCTGGAAACCCTGCGTATCGAGATCGGCCGCATTCGTCGTCCGGACGCCACGTCAACGCGGCAGGTCCGACCGGGCTCAGCCAAGGTCCGCTGCACGCTCTCTGCTCTGGTTGAGCCTCCTCGCCAGCCGCTCAACCTCGCGACCGGCCTCGTCTTGTAGGTCCGCGACTCGTACAACGGCATAGCAGAGCAGGCGCTCGAGCTCGGCACGCGGAAGTTCGACGAGCGCCTCGGCGAGGCCTTCGGCTCCCGCAGCAATTTCGGCATCCATGAGCAAAGCGAACTGCTCGTCATCAGGACCTTTGCGCATGCCCCCATCATGGCTCAAGCGCCGTCATCGCGGCGGAAGCGACCGTTCTGGATCACCTGCTCGGTTCGGTCGGTAGGTTCGGGGAGTGGCCACTTGGGACGCCGACGCTGAGACAACACACCCCGTCGACTACCGGCTTGTGCAGAACGGGTTCGTCACCATGTTCTGGCAGTCCTCGCTACTCGCCGAGACGACCGACTGGCTCCGGTCTCACGCCTACAGAGTGGTCGATTTCGACGCGGGCTCCTGGTCCTCTGATCGCGATATGTACGACGACCTCGCTGTGGCGCTCAACTTTCCGGACTACTTCGGACGGAACCCCGACGCGCTGAAAGACTGCATGCGTGACGTGGCGTCAGGAGATTACGGCTGGGACCCCCAGGCCGATACCGGCTTGGTGATCGTGCTCAGGGCTTTCGACGCCTTCACTGCGGAGTGCCGCAGTACTGCTCAGATCGTGCTTCACATCGTCGCTGACCAAGCGCGGTGCGCGATGCTGATCGGCCACCGGATCATCTGTCTGGTTCAGTCGAACGATCCCGGGCTGGCCTTCGAGCCGGTGGGTTCAACGCGCGTGACTTGGAACGACGCCGAACGGCCCAAGTCCGCACGCAGCGCCTGAACCGAGCGCACTCGATCGGAATGTCCGCTCGGCCCGGGCCGTCGAGGGGAGCCTGCGACGCATTAGTTGACATAATGTGCATTATCGGAGCAATGTGGGTCATGTCGAGAGGGGCGCCGCGGCGTCGATCTCGTAGATCGTCTCGAGGCCGTCCTGCTCGTCCCACTGCTCGCCGACGACCCGGAATCCGTACTGGGCGACGAGTGCGATCGACGCGGCGTTGTCAGGACTGATCGTCGCGCGCAGGACGCGAACGCGTGGGTGCGTCTGTGCGACGAAGATCAGGATCTCCAGGGCGGCCCGGGCGTAGCCACGCCGCTGCCAAGCCGGGTCGACGCGATAGCCGATCTCGACCATGCCGCGGTCGTCCGGTGGGCCGTGGAACCCGGCCAGCCCGACGGTCGTGCCGGTCGTGGTGTCGACGATGAGCCGCGTGATCCACGGATGATCGATCGGATCGGCGGAGATCTGCGCGCTCCTGATCTGCCACAGCCAGCGGGACTCGGGCACGCCCAGGAACGGCGACAGGCCGGCGACGGCGGAACCGCCGGCCATCGCGTGGATCTGCTTCGCCGGCACCTGGACGAGCTCGACCGGTGCCGATCCGCGCGACGTCCACGGCGTCTCGGTGATGTCCACGCTCTCATTGTCCGGTCCTCGTCGCCCTCGGCGCGAGTGGCCGGATCGCCCTAGGGTCGACAGATGGGCCTTTTGCTTCGAGATGCCGCTCGACTCCTGCTGGCGGCCTTTCTCGGCTTCGCGGGTCTGTCTCACCTGTTCTGGGCTCGCGAGACGTTCCAGGCGCAGGTGCCGGGCTGGCTGCCGCTGGAGACCGACCTCGTGGTGGTGGCATCGGGCGTCGTGGAGATCGGCCTGGCGCTCGCGCTCCTGGTGACGATGCGTCGACGTCCGCTCGTCGGCTGGGTCGTCGCGGCGTTCTTCGTGGCGGTCTTCCCGGGCAACGTGTCGCAGTACCTCGAGGGCGCGGACGCGTTCGGACTCGACTCTGACGGAGCGCGCCTGACGCGCCTGTTCTTTCAGCCGTTGCTGATCGTCTGGGCGCTGTGGTGCACCGGCGCGTGGTCGTGGTGGCTCAGCGCGAGACGAGGTCCGGGCCCTCGAGAGCCTCGAGCCACCGGGCCAGCAGCCGCTCCAGATCGGCGCGCTCCTCGTCGGTGAGCGGTGCGACGAGGCGGTGCTCGTTGGCGATGTGGGCCGTGAAGGCCTCGTCGATCACGGCGCGTCCGGCCGGGGTCAGCCCCACGACGCGGCCGCGTCGGTCGCCGACGCTGGTGCGCCGAGTGACCAGGCCGCTCTCCTCGAGACGGTCGATCCGCTTGCTCATCGCACCCGTCGTGACCATCGTGTGGCGGGCCAGCTCGCCCGGGGCCAGCTCGTACGGATCGCCGATGCGGCGCAGTGCGGCCAGCACGTCGAACTCACCCTCGCCGAGCCCGTGGTGCACGTACTCGGCGACGAGCTCGTCGCGGAGCCGATCGGCCAGGCGGTGCAGCCGGCCGATCACGCCCTGCGGCGTGACGTCGAGATCGGGGCGCTCGACCTGCCACTGCCCCATGATGCGTCCGACGCGGTCCTCCATGGCGGCAGCATATCTTCCGAGGAAGGGAAATGCTAATGTATCTTCCATGGAAGCCAAATGGATTGCCGTCACGGCTGTCGCACCGCTGTCGTGGGGCGCCACGTACGTCGTGACCCGTCAGGTGCTGCCAGCGGACTCGCCGCTGTGGGGTTCCGCGATCCGAGCGCTCCCGGCCGGTCTGCTCCTCCTGGTGCTCGCACGCCGGCTCCCCCGCAGGTCGTGGTGGTGGCGCAGTCTCGTGCTCGGCACCATCAACATCGGTGCCTTCTTCCTGCTGGTCTACGTGGCCGCCCAGGCCCTGCCGTCCAGCGTGGCCGCGTCGATCATGGCCCTCGCTCCCCTGGCTCTGACGGGCTTCGCCTGGTGGCTGCTGGCGCAGTGCCCGACCGCTCGCACGGTCGTCGGGGCGGCGAGCGGAATTGCCGGCGTCCTGCTGCTGATCGGCGGTGCCCGAGGCGATCTCTCTGTCGCAGGCGTCATGGCCTCTGCCTCCGCCCTGGCGCTGTCGGCGTTCGGCTCGGTGCTGGCCACACGATGGGCCGACGGCACACCCGTCCTGGCCACGACGGCGTGGCAACTCGTCGCAGGCGGCACGATGCTGACGCTCGCGGCAGTCACCATCGAAGGGTCACCCCCAGCGGTGGATCTGCCGGTCGTCGCGGGATACGCCTTCACCTCGGTCGTCGCGACCGCCCTGGCCTTCGTGTGCTGGTTCGCCGGGCTCCAGCGGATCCGTGCCGGCGCGGTCGGGGTGATCGGCCTCCTGAACCCGGTGGCCGGCGTCGCCCTCGGTGCAGTGGTGGCACACGAACGGCTCGCCCCCGTGCAGCTGGTCGGGATCGCGCTGACGCTGGCAGGTATCGCGGTGGCGACGCGTGCGGCGGCCGGAGCAGGTGGTGCGACCAGAGCGACACCTGAGATGATCGCGAGCGGTCCGGCCGCCGGGCCGTCACGTCTCGTCGATCGGAGCCCGCAGTGAACGGACCCTCCCCCTCAGCACCGCTCGCGCGCCTGGCGCCGATGCGGCCGCGCGATCCTCACGAGCCAGGCCGCACGGCCAGCACGCTGGAGCTGTTCTTCGACCTCGTCTTCGTCGTCGCCGTCAGCGTCGCCGCCGTCGAGCTCCATCATGCGCTGACCGAGGACCACGTCGTCGACGGGTTGATCTCCTACGCGACGGTCTTCTTCGCGATCTGGTGGGCGTGGATGAACTTCACGTGGTTCGCCACCTCGTTCGACACCGACGACTGGCTGTACCGGTTGCTGACGTTCGTGCAGATGGCCGGTGTGCTGACGCTCGCCGCCGGGGTCGGCGGTTTCTACGAGGGCGACTACACGCTCGGGATCACGGGCTATGTCGTCATGCGAGTCGCCCTGGTGGCCCAGTGGCTCCGGGCGGCTCATGGCTCCCCCGAGCTGCGAGCCACGGCCCACGCCTATGCGGCGGGCGTGACGATCGTGCAGGTCGGATGGATCGCGATCCTGGCGGTTCCCGACGGCGCGAGGCTCGCGGTGTTCGTGCTGCTCGTCCTGGCCGAGCTGGCAGTTCCCGTCGTCGCCGAGCGGCGGGGGACGACACCGTGGCACCCGCACCACATCACCGAGCGCTACGGACTCTTCACGCTGATCCTCCTGGGTGAGAGCCTGCTCGCTTCGGCCAACGCCATCATCGAGGCGCTGGACGGCGACACCGCTGTGGGACCGCTGGTCTGGATCGCGGTGGTGACCCTCGTGGTGACGTGCTCGTTGTGGTGGATCTACTTCTGGCCGCCGCACCACGAGGCGATCGGCTCGCTCGGTCAGTCGCTGCGGTACGGATACGTGCACTACTTCGTCTTCGCGGCTGCCGGTGCGTTCTCCGCCGGTGTCGAGGTCGAGATCGACGTGCTGACCGACCACAGCAAGCTGGGCGACGTGGCGGCGACGTTCACCGTCACGGTGCCGATCGCGATCTTCGTCCTCGGCATCTGGTGGATCGCGATCCGCGCGAACGCCGATCGATGGGTCAATGCCGCCGTGCCGCTCGGGGCGCTGCTGGTGCTGGCCGATCCCCTGATCCCGGTCCCGGTGACGCTGACGGCCGTCGTCTTGTCGATCGTCGTCGCCGTGCTGGTGGTCCGACCCCCGCTCGAGCGGTCAGGCCGTCAGGAACACGCGCAGGGCTGACACGAACGATGCGGGCTGCTCGGAGTGCACCCAGTGCCCGGCGCCCTTGATCGTGACCAACCGGGTGCGCGGGAACAGCTGACGCATGCGTGCCTCGTGCTCCTCCTGCACGTACGGCGACGTCTCCCCCGCGATCCAGAGCACCGGATGGTCGAAGGTCGCGTCGATCTCGGGGAAGTCGCCGATCGTCGCGAGGTCGCGACGCAGCACGTCGAGGTTCGCCTGCCAGCCGTAGCGGTCGTCGGCACCGGCCCGCAGGTTCTGGAGGAGGAAGCCGCGGATCGTGGCGCTCGGGATCTGCTCCCGCAGGGCCTCGTCGGCCTCGCTGCGGCGATCGATCGTCGCGAGGTCGATCGAGGCCAGGCTTCCCAGCAGGTGCTCGAACTCGCCCGCGCCGTCACTGACGCTCGGGGTGATGTCGACGACGACCAGACGGTCGATCAGGTCGGGGTGGCGCAGGGCCAGGACCATCGCGACCTTGCCCCCCATCGAGTGGCCCACGAGGTGAACCGGACCGTCCGCTCCGAAGTCCGACCGCAGGAAGTCGGCGACGGTGTCGGCCATCTCGGCGTAGTCGACGTGGTCAGTCCAGGAGGAGCGTCCATGGTTCGGCAAGTCGACGAGCAGCGACCTGAGCTCGGGCTGCAGGGCCTTGGCGACCTGGGTGAAGTTCTTGCCCTGGCCGAAGAGTCCGTGCAGGAAGACGACGCGCTCGCCGGTCTCCCCCACCTGCGTCGCGTGGATCGTCACAGGCCGAGCCTATCGACCCGACGTCGATGTTCGCCGGGGCGCCGCCGTAATCCTCGAATGGCAGCAGATGGCTACTCTCAGATCTTGGCATCGAACGTCTGTTCGAGTATCATGGGGGCATGTCCTCCCCTTCGTTTCCGACGTTGCGTGATCTGCGTCGTGTCACGCGGGAGCGGGCAAAGGCGGAGGCTGCGGAGTGGGCGGCGATGGTCGGGTATCGCGATGGTGCGTTGACCCGGTTGCGGCGTGACGCGACGCCGATGCGGCAGATGTTGGAGCGTTCGGCGGTCGCGTTGCAGATCGCCGTCGAGACCGGGATGTCGGAGGGGCAGGTCGTCAGCCGGCTCGCTGCGGCCGACCGGGTCGTCGAGCACGCCCCGAACGTGTGGGCCGCGTTCGGTCGGGGGCACCTCGACGCGGGCCGGGTGCGGGAGATCTCGGTGACGATCGAGAAGCTCGAGCGTGACGACTCGCGTCAGCGTCTCGACGACGAAGCCGTCCCCTACGCCCGCACCCACACGGTGGCCGAGCTGCGGCGTTGGTTGCGCCGGTTCGTCACGCGGGTCGAGGCCGACCTGGCCGTCGAGCGTGCCGAGACCGAACGCGCCAAGCGGCACGTGCGCGTCGAGCACACCGACGACGGCATGGCCTGGCTGCAGGCCTACCTGCCCTCCCACCAGGCTGCGGCGATCGAGAACCGTCTCGAGCGGCTCGCCAAGACCCACCAGAGCGTCGATAAGGCCGACGGCATCAAACGGTCCCACGCCCAACGGCGTGCGGATCTGCTGACGCACCTGCTGACCTCGGCCCCGGCCGACCACCTGCCCGGCACCCCCGGGCTGCGGTGCGACATCGCCGTCACGATCGACGCCTCCGTCCTCACCGGCGCCGTCGAAGGCCCCGTCGAGGCCGCTGACGGGTCCTGGCAGGTCCCCGCCGACTGGGTGCTGGAATCAGCCTTCGCCGGTGAGGCGTTCTGGCACCGCATGCTCCTCGACCCGATCACCGCCGACGTCCTGGCCCACGAATACAAGGGCTACAGCCCACCCGAGATCCTCAGACGGGCCCTGACCTTCCGATCCGGCGTCTGCACGACACCCGGATGCCTCGTCCCCGCCGACCGGTGCGAGCTCGACCACCA
>JAHEXN010000270.1 GCA_023252095.1 Actinomycetes bacterium
TCGAAGTCGAGCAGCATGAGCCCGCGGTTGAAGAACGGACCCACGAGGTAGTCCCACCCGAGCTCGTTGCTGAACGCCTTCTCCGGGTTGCGCAACGCCTCGGCGCAGGCGTCCGGACCGGTCAGCACGGTCCACTTCCGACCGAGAAAGGGCATCTCCGAGACCGGGCCGAACCGGTCGTGCTGGTCGCGCATCAGCGCCAGGGGGTCGGCGATGTAGGCGAGGGTCGGACCCACGACGGGAACGGCCCGTCGTCGGGGCACCCGGGGTCGGGCGAGCGTGGTCGTGGACATCCGTCCTCCATCTGACAGGGAGCCCTGTCAGTTTGTGACCCAGGTCATGTCCTGTCAAGCACCGCAGTGGCAGGATGCGGGGGTGAGCACTCCCGCCGAGCCGTCGGCCACGACGCGCACGTACGGCGGCCGCTCCGCCGACGACCGGCGTTCGGAGCGCCGCGACCGGCTCGTGGCCGCGACGGCGCGACTCCTCGGAGAGCGTGGCGAGGGCGCGACGACCATGACCGCGGTGTGCGCCGAGGCGGGTCTGACCGAGCGCTACTTCTACGAGTCGTTCACGGGTCGCGAGGCCGCGCTCGTCGCCGCCCTCGACGCGGTCTCCGACGACATCGCCGCGACGGCGGTCGCGGCGATCACCGACACCGAGGGCACCGCCACCGCCCGGGTCCACGCGGCTCTGGCGGCGCTGGCTACCTGGGTCGACGACCACCCCGGCGACGCCCGCGTCGCCCTGGTCGAGTCGAGTGCCCACCCGGCGCTGCGGGCCCGCCGACGCGAGCTGCTCGGCACGTTCGCCGATCTCGTCGTGACCGAGGCGGCCGAGCTCTACGGGCCCTCGACCTGGAGCCCTGCACGGGCCCGGGCCCAGGGTCTCCTCTACGTCGCGGGCCTGGCCGAGCTCGTCACGGCGCGCATGGCCGGCGAGCTCGCCCTCTCGACGGACGAGCTCGTCGAGATCGGCGCCGACTCCTTCGAGCGACTCGCCCGCGACGCTCGGGACGACTAGGGCGACTGCCGGTCGAGCGGCGTCAGGCGGCCGGCCCCGGCAGCCGGAACCAGGCCTCGGTGCCGCCACCCTCGCGGGGGCGCAGTCCGATCGTGCCGCCGTGGGACTCGATGACCCGACGGCACGTCGCCAGCCCGATGCCGGTGCCGGGCAGCTCGGGATGGGCCCGCACGAGCGGCTCGAAGACGCGTGCCGCGTCAGCGGGGTCGATGCCGACCCCGCGGTCACTGACCCGGATCTCCCACGCACCGTCGTCCTCGACCGCCGTGATCTCGACCCGCGGGTCGTCGCCACCGAACTTGAGCGCGTTCGTCACGAGGTTCTGCACCACGGCGCGCAGCTGGCCCGCGTCACCGTCGACGACCGGGAGGTCGCCGACGACCAGGCGCGGGTCACCGGGCGCGATGCCGAGGTCGAGCGCCACCGCCTTGACGACCCCGCCCAGCGGAAGGGGCCGCAGCCGCAGCGCTCCCCCCAGGCTCGCGAAGCTCAGGATGTCGCGGATCATCGCGCCCATCCGGTCGCTGCCCCGTTGCGCGGTGTCGATCCAGAACTTGGCGTCCTCCGGCGGATCGGGCAACGCCTCGATCTGCTCGTCGAGCAGATCGATCGACATCGACACGGTCGACAGCAGGCTGGAGAGGTCGTGGCTGATCTGGCCCGCGAACGCCGAAAGGTGCTCGTTCGACCGGCGCAGCTCGTCGCGCAGCGCCTCGGTCCTGGCGAGCGCCTCGGCGAGCTCGCTCGTGCGCTGGGCCAGGCCGAGGACATCGACGACGCGGTCGGCGAGCGTGAGGAGGAACGCCGTGCGCGTCTCGTCGAGGACCCGCGGCTCGAGGTCGAACACGCACAGCGTGCCGATGATCTCCCCGCCCGGAAGCACGAGGGGGGTCGAGGCGTAGAAGCGGACGTCGCCGATCGCGCCGGTCACGAACGGGTTGTCGCGGTAGCGGTCGTCGAGGCTGGCGTCCTCGACGACGATCGCCTCCCCGGACTCGACCGTGAGCCGGCACATCGAGTCCTCCCGCCGGCAGATCGCGGCGTCGAAGCCGACCGCCGCGACCTGGTGCTGGGAGTCGGCGGTGAGGATGTTGATCGTGGCCATCGGGACCTGGGCCATGAAGGCGGCGAGCTCGACGATCGACTGCCACTCGACGGGCGGGTTCTCGATGACGTGGTGCTCGGCGATCAGGGCATCGACGTCGGCGACAGAGCTGGTCAACGGGTCCTCCTCCCCACGGACAACCCACAGCGTACGTCCCGGGTCGGTCGCCGGCCTCCGGATCGGCGCAGTCGGACCTCGAGCCACGGGCCGGTCCACCACTAGCCTGAACCGGTGACGAGCGAAGCAGCCCACCCGACGCACTCGGCGCGACTCGGCCTGCTCCAGATCTGTGCCGCAGGATTCCTCTGGGGCACGGGCGGCCTGGTCGTCACGGTCCTCCACGAGAAGGACGGACTCGGCGCCATGACGACGAGCGCCTGGCGCATGCTGATCGCGGCCGCCGCGCTCGTCGCGGTCACGGCGGTCGTCCGGAGGCTCGGCTCCCTCGCCACGACGTTCCGCGCCCAGCCGGTCGTCGTGATCGCGGTCGGATGCTGCACGGCGGTCTACCAGGGCCTCTACTTCCTCGCCGTGCTCGCCGTGGGCGTCAGCGTCGCCACCGTCGTGTCCCTCGGCCTCGCACCCGTGCTGGCCGCCGGTTGGGAGCACGCGCGCGCCGGGACCCGGCCCGGGCGACGCGAGCTCGCGGTCCTCGCGGCCGCGCTGGTCGGCCTCGTCCTCGTGTCGGTGGCCTCCGCGGGACACGGCGGCCCCGGCGATGCCCCGCTCCTGGGCCTGCTGCTCGCCACCGCCTCGGGCGCGACGTACGCCGCGACGACGGTGCTGGGCCACCACCTCGCCCGGGACGTCGACCCGCTCGCGCTGACGACGTGCGCCACGTCGGTCGGCGTCGTGGTGCTCGCCCCGTTCCTGCTCGTGGCGGCGGTCGGGTCGGGCCCGGTCGTGAGCACGCGCCCCGAGGGTCTGCTCCTGCTGCTCTACCTCGGTGTCTTCACGCTGGCGTTGTCGTACGGGCTCCTCTACGCGGGGCTGCGCACGACCTCGGGCTCCGCCGCGACCGTCGCGACGCTGGTCGAGCCGCTCAGCGCGGCCGCCCTGGCGGTCGTCCTGCTCGACGAGCGCCTCACGGCACCCGCGGTCGTCGGCGGGGCGCTGATCCTCGCTGCCGTCGTCGGCATCCGGCCCCGCGAGGTGCCACCCGCGCCGACCTGAGCCCAAACGCGGAAGTCAGGCGATGCGGTACGAGATCGCGCCCGTCGGCACCATGACGCTCACGACGTCGCCGCGCACGAGCTGGCGCCCCCGCCGCGTCTCGACCTCGCCCCCGACCGTCACGTCACCCGACGCGATGATCGTCGCCGCGTGCGCTCCCGACTCGGCCAGACCCGTGAACTTCAGCAGCTGTCCGAGTCGGATCATGTCGCCCGAGATCGGCACGTCCTCGATGTCCATGCCCCCAGCCTGCCGCACGTAGGCTCGCGAGGTGAGCGGAGCGGGTCCTGAGCCGACGACGGCGAGCGTGCGCCTTGACGCGTGGGTGTGGTCGGTACGCCTCTTCGGCAGTCGCTCTGCCGCGACCACGGCCTGCAAGGGCGGTCACGTGCACCTCAATGGCAAGCGCGCCAAGCCGTCGCAGCCCGTGCGGGTCGGCGACCGCGTCGAGGCCACGACACCGGGCGGTGTGCGGGTCGTCGTCGTGAAGCGCCTGCTCAGCAAGCGGGTCGGTGCGCCCGTCGCCGTCGAGTGCTTCGAGGACCACTCGCCGGCGCCCGAGCCCCGCGAGGTGCGGCTCGCGATGCCCCGACGCGATCCGGGCGCGGGACGCCCCACCAAGCGCGAGCGTCGCGCGATGGACCGGTTCCGGGGACGCGACAGCGGCGGCTGAGCGGAGTCGGTGCGCTTCGCTGCTGCTCAGTCGCCGAGGGAGCCGAGGAGCTCCTCGATGCGCTCGACCAGCACGTCGGGCTGCTCCTCCGGCACCCAGTGGCCCGCGTCGTCGACGACCTGCAGCGACATCGTGGGCCGGACGAGGCCGCGTGCCACGAGCCTCGGCGCGAGCACGACATCGCGCCGGCCGGGCAGGAACAGGATCGGCACGTGGTCGTAGGGCGCCTGGTAGGTGCGCTTGCGCATCGCGCTGAACTCGCGGGTCAGGAACGTGGCGTAGGTGGAACGCCCGGCCGCCGCGCGGGCCGGCTCGCGGAACCGTGCGAGGTACGGCTCGACCGCCGCGTCCGACCACGGCTTGCCGTCGCGGGAACCTCCGGCGAACACGCGACGGAGCACGACCTGGCCGAGGCCACGCTGCAGGAACGCGCCCCACGGCCCACCGACGATCGGTTGGTACAGGAATCGCCAGAGGTCCTTCGCCGG
>JAHEXN010000271.1 GCA_023252095.1 Actinomycetes bacterium
GTCGCGAACACCGTGTTCCCGATCTTCTTGGACAAGCCTGGCGGCCCTGGACGCTGGTTCGTCCACGCCACGCTGTTCGCGGACTACGAGGTCGGCGACGCGGTGATGAACATCGTCGTATTCCTACCGGTCGGGGTGCTGGTGCCGCTGCTGCGGGCCCGGAGCACGTGATGGCGGGTCATCGGCATCGCGACGGCCTTCAGTCTCCTGATCGAGGCCGCCCAGCTCGTGGCCGCACGATTCCTGGCCGGTGGTCACGTCGCCGACGTGAACGATCTGCTCTTCAACGTCATCGGCGCCGTGCTCGGTCTGGGTCTGTTCTCCGCGCTGGCGCAGATCCCACTCCTCGCCGCCGTCGTCGAGCGGTTCCGGTGGCGCTGACGGCGTCTCCTATGCTCCACGTGCACGCTGCGTGTCTCCGTGCGACCGCACCCCGCCCCAGGAGCTCGCCATGATCATCGCTGGACTCGTGCTGACCGGCGCCGCGGCGCTCCTCCACGTCTTCATCTTCTACCTCGAGTCCGTCGCCTGGACGACGAAGGCTCGCGGGGTCTTCGGCACCACGGCCGAGGAGGCCGAGGCGACGAAGGAGATGGCATTCAACCAGGGCTTCTACAACCTGTTCCTCGCGATCGTCACGGCCGTGGGCATCGTGCTCGTCGCGATCGACGAGCGGGACGCGGGAGCGGCACTCGTGCTCGCGGGTGCCGGCTCGATGGCCGCGGCTGCGGCGGTGCTGTTGCTCACGTCACCCGACAAGCGCGATGCCGCGATCAAGCAGGGCACGCTTCCGCTGGTCGGCGTGGCGGTGCTGGTCGTGGGTCTGCTCGCCTGACCTCGTCAGGTCCCCTGGCCGCGCTGGGTGTGGGCGACGCTGGCAGCCACCAGCCCCGCGAGCACCAGGACGCCGAGCGCGGCCTGCAGGCTCACGAGGTCGGAGAGACCGCCGATCGCGGGTGAGGTGACGAGGAACCCGATCCGCATGAGCCAACCGAGGATCGCGATGCCGGTGCCCTCGGGGAGCCCCGGGACGCGTCCGGCGGCGGCGAACGCCGCTGGCACGAGCGTCGCGCTGCCGAACCCGGCCAGGGCGAAGCCGGCGAACACGAGCGGGTACACGGGTGCTGCCACGACGAGGACACCCCCGACGGCGATCAACAGACCGCCGGCACGCGCGACGGGGGAGCGGCCCCACCGGTCGGTCATGGGGTCGCCCAGCAGGCGGCCGACGAACTGGGCACCGATCGCGACCGTGAGTCCGAGGCCTGCGACGGCCGCCGGCGCGCCCGCATCGCGGCCGAGGTAGAGCACCGACCAGCTGTTGGCGACTTCTTCCACCGTCGTGCCGGCCACGGCCAGGGCCACGAGGGGCAGCAGCAGCCGCCACGGGCGGTGCGATGAGACACCGGACTGCTCTGACGCACGCTCCTCCTCGGCGCGGAGGTCTTGACGCACGTCGGAGGGGACCACGGCGAGTCGGCAGGCGATGACGGCCACGACGGCCCAGACGGCACTGTTCGCGACCATCTGCGTCGACACAGAGACGTCCGCTGCTACGGCGCCGGCGCCGATCAGGCCACCCGTCGCGGCGCCGATCGACCAGAGCGCGTGGAACGAGTTGACGACGGATCGTTCACGCCACTGCTCGACCAGCACGCCCTGGACGTTCTGGGCGGCATCGACGACGGCGTCGGTGGCTCCAGCCACGAGCATCGCCGCCGCGTACAGCCCGACGCCCAGCCCCGCGTCGGCGCTGACACCCGCCACGGCCATGCCGCCCGCCAGCACCACGGACCCCACGGCGTTGGTGCGCAGGGTCCCGAACCGGCGGATGACCCGGCCCGCCAGGGCGGCGGCCAGCAGTGCTCCGGTCGGGAAGGCGACGACGACGAGTCCGAACTCGCTGTTGCTCAGCCCGAAGGCGGCCTTGATCTCCGGATACCTCGGCAGGAGAGCCGCGAACAGGACGCCGTTGGTGAAGAACATCAACGACACGCCGAGCCGGGCGCGGCGAGGCGTCGGGACGCCGGAGAAGCGCATCGCGACCTACAGGACGAGGGCGAGCACGATCACGGGGGGCAGCGACACGAGCGAGGCGATGCTCGTGACCATCGTCATGGTCTTGAGCGCGCCCGTCGTCGTGAGGTTGAGCAGCGACTTGAACATCCAGAAGAAGTTGCTGTTGACCTGCAGGGCGAACATCGACCCGGACGCGATCGCGAGGCCGATGGCCACGGGCTCGACGCCGGTGGAGGCGACGACCGGAGCGATGATGCCGGCAGCGGCGATGGCGGCCACGGACACGGAGCCGATCGCGAGGTGCAGTGCCGCGGCGATCAACCAGGCGAGCAGGATCGTCACGACGACCGGGGCACCGGCGTCGGCCGAGAACAGGCCCGCGAGCGTCTCATTGAGGCCGGTGGCCTCGATGACCGCCCCCAGTGAGCCACCGATACCGGTGATCAGGAGGATCTCGCCCGTCGTCTTGAAGCCGCCGGAGAGTGCCTCGTCGGTCGCGTCACGACCCGACTTCCAGCGCGAGAGCGCATAGGCGCCGAGCAGGCCGATGAACAGGGCGACCGCGGCGTTGCCGAGGAAGGCGATGAACGGCGTCGAGAAGCCGCGGACGTCGGCCACGGCACCGAACGCGATGAGCACGAGCGGCACCAGGATCGGCAGGAGCAGCACGCCGAGAGGCAGACCCGAGTCCCCGTCCTCAGGGGCCTCGCTCGCTGCTTCGGCCTCCTCGCTCGCCTCGGGCTCCTCGTCGGTCTCGGGGTTCCAGTAGCGGGTGCGCAGGAGCAGGGCGAAGATCGCCGTCGTGACGATCGCGGTGAGCGGACCCAGGAAGATGCCGTAGACGAGGTACTCGCCGAGCTTGACGTCGAGCAGGCTCGCGATCGTGACGGCTGCCAGACCGGGCACGACGAACACGTAGCCCGCGAAGATGCCGGTGCCGATCGCCCCGGAGAGCAGCGCGAGACCGTTCCGGCCGACGTGCGGGGCCGAGGTGCGGGCGAGGGGAGCGGCGAGCACGACCTGCACGTCGACGTAGATCGACGGGAAGATCGTGGACAGGGCGGCCGTGAGCGCGTACGGGAGTCGCCGGGGACCGACCACGCGCAGCAAGGCGTGCACGAGCTTCCGGAACGCCCCGAGGGAGTGCAGCAACGCTCCGATCGCGACACCGAAGCCGATCAGGAGGCCGACCTTCGCCATGATGTCGCCGAACCCGGTCGTGATCGCCGCGACGGTGTCGGCGAAGCCGACGCCCGCGGCCAGTCCCAGGTACAGGGACGAGACGATGAGCGAGATCACCGGATCGACCTTGACCACGATGATCAGGCCGATCGCGAGCACGATCGCGATCGCGGTGTGCAGGACCTCCATGCAGCTTCCCCCTGGTGAAGACGTGGATCGAGCTCCGTTGCTGCGACCCGGGTCACACCCTGCCAGAGTGCCGGCGTACGCGGGAGTAGGCCCAGGTGAGGTCGCCGCCCTGTCGCTCGGACCGGTTCCGTGAAAAAGTTTCGGTGCACGTGTCGATCCGGCGCCGGCCCGTTCGACGTAGGGGTGAAGGGCGAACCGATCGCCCACATCGAAGGGGAACACCATGAGCAAGTACATGCTGATCATGCGGAGCACGGCCGAGGCCCTGGAGGCCTCGAAGGACATGGACTTCGAGGAGATCATCAATGCGATGGGCGCCTACAACGAGTCCATGATCAACGCGGGCGTGATGGCGGGTGGCGACGGCCTCACCGATCCGTCGGAGGGCGTGGTGGTCGACTTCTCGACCGAGGACCGCATCGTCACCGACGGTCCGTACGGAGAGGTGCACGAGCTGTTCAACGGCTTCTGGATCCTGTCCGTCTCGTCGAAGGAGGAGGCAGTCGAGTGGGCCAAGCGTGCTCCCCTCGGCCCCGGGTCGAAGCTGGAGATCCGTCGCATCACCGACGAGTCCGACTTCGAGGACTTCGCCGACAACGAGTACGTGCAGAAGGAAGCCGGCTGGCGCGAGCAGCTCGGCACCGACTGAGCACCCGCAGCGGACGGAGGAACACGATGAGCAGGTACATGCTGGTCATGCGCGACTCGGCGGAGGCCTTCGAGGCGTCCAAGGACGTCGACTTCAGCGAGATCATCAACGCGATGGGCGCCTACAACGAGTCACTCGTCGATGCCGGGGTTCTGGTGGCGGCGGAGGGCCTCACGGACCCGTCGGAAGGGGCCGTGATCGACTTCTCGGCCCACGACCCGATCGTCACCGACGGCCCGTACGGCGAGGTCCACGAGCTGTTCAACGGCTACTGGATCATCGAGGCGGCGAGCCGCGACGAGGCGATCGGGTGGGGCAAGCGCTGCCCCTCGGCCCCGGCTCCAAGATCGAGGTGCGCCGCATCGGTGACCTGTCGGAGCTCGACGAGCATGCCGACAACGAGTACGTGCAGAAGGA
>JAHEXN010000272.1 GCA_023252095.1 Actinomycetes bacterium
GCCCGCACCCACGCCGGCATCGGCGCAGCGCTGGTCCGCGCCGCGTGCGCCCGGGCCGAGGCCGAGGGCGCGCTGCGCTTCGACGCCACGGTGCAGGCGCAGAACGAGCCGCTGTTCGTGCGCCTCGGCTGGACGACGCTCGGAACCCTCGACGTCCACGGCCGGCCGCACGTGCACATGCTGTGGCCGATCGACCGCGTCGAGCGGCTCGCCCGGGCCACCAAGGCCGCGCTCGGCGCTCTGCTCGACGGGCTCGAGGCGCCCTCGGGATTCGTCGGCGACGACGCCGCTCCCGTGCCCGGCTCCGATCTGCTCGCGGCCTGCGACGCGATCCTGCCCTCGATGGTCGAACGTGATCCGGAGTGGGCCGGATGGTGCGCCGTGCTCGTCAACCTCAACGACATCTCGGCGATGGGCGCCTCGCCCGTCGGCCTGCTCGACGCGGTCGGCGCCCGCGACGCCTCGTTCGCGCGACGCATCTTCCGCGGGCTCCGCGCCGCCTCCGAGGCCTGGGGCGTGCCGGTGCTCGGCGGGCACACCCAGCTCGGCGTGCCGGCGTCGCTCAGCGTCACCGCCCTGGGCCGCGCGGAAAGGCCGGTCCCCGGCGGCGGGGGCCACCCGGGGGAGTCCGTGCGACTCACGGCAGACCTCGGCGGCGGCTGGCGTCCCGGCTACACCGGTTCGCAGTGGGACTCCTCGTCGCACCGGAACGCCGACGAGCTGCGGGCCCTCGCAGGAGTCGTCCCGGCCCTGGGACCCACGGCGGCCAAGGACGTCAGCATGACCGGCGTCATCGGCACGACGGGGATGCTCGCCGAGGCCAGCGGCTGCAAGGCCGTGCTCGACGTCGACGACATCCCGATGCCGTCGCAGGCCAAGGCGGGCGACTGGCTCACGTGCTTCCCCGGCTTCGCGATGGTCACGACCGAACGCACGTCCGCACGCGCGGTCCAGCTCGGGCACGGGCTGCCGCCCCACGTCGACACCGCCGTCTGCGGACGGCTGACCCAGGGCCACGGCGTCGACCTGCGCTGGCCTGACGGACTCGTGACCTCGGCGATCGCCGACACCGTCACCGGACTCGGAACCTCCGACTCGAGGAGAAGCGCATGACCACGATCCACCTGGCTGCTGCATCGGCCAACTTCGGACGCGACCTCGACGAGGCCTACGCCCAGATCACCCGACTCGTCGCCGAGGCACGGACCCGCGACGTGAAGCTGCTGGCCCTCCCCGAGGCGGCGCTCGGCGGCTATCTCTCGACGCTCCACACCGACGGCGACGGGCCCGACTCGCTGCCGCCCATCATCGATCTCGACGGCCCCGAGCTTCGCCGGGTGGCCGAGATCGCGGGTGACATGACGCTCGTGCTCGGCTTCTGCGAGGCCGACGGCGCGACCCGCTACAACTCCGCCGCGGCGCTGAACGGTGACGGCGTGATCGGGGTGCACCGCAAGGTGCACCAGCCGCTGGGCGAGAACCTGTACTACGAGGCGGGCGACGTCTACGAGACCTTCGCGACGCCGGTCGGCCGCGTCGGCATGCTGATCTGCTACGACAAGGCATTCCCCGAGGCAGCCCGCGCCCTGGCCCTCGACGGGGCCGAGATCGTGGCCTGCATCTCGGCGTGGCCCTCGTCGCGCACCGCCGGGGCGAGCGACATCGCGGAGGACCGCTGGACCAAGCGGTTCAACCTGTTCGACCAGGCGCGGGCGCTCGAGAACCAGATCGTGTGGGTCGCGGCCAACCAGGTCGGGACGTTCGGCTCGATGCGGTTCGTCGCCAACGCCAAGATCGTCGGTCCGGGTGGCGACGTGCTCGCCACGACCGGCACCGAGGCGGGACTGGCGATCGCCGGCGTCGACCTCGACGAGGCCCTCGGGACGGCACGACGGTCCATGTTCCACCTGCGCGACCGTCGCCCCGACACCTACGTCATGGAGGCGCCGGTCCATGCCTGAGATGACCGTGACGGTGCGTTGGCCCGACGGCCGCGTCGCCGACTGCTACTCCCCGTCGCTCGTGATGCACGACCACCTGACCCCCGGGTCGACCTACCGGGTCGACGAGTTCGCCCGTCGGTCCGCCACGGCCCTGGCCGAGGCGAGCGAGCGGGTGCGGGCGAAGTACGGCTTCGCCTGCACCGCGTCCGCTGCCTCGCTCGAGCGCATCCAGGCCACCGCGGCGCGGTTCGCGGCGGCCGACCTCGTCGAGGTCCTCGACATGCAGCCACCTCTACCCACCCAGGAGTCGTCATGACCATCCCCGTCGCGATCGTGGGCGCCGGCCAGGCTGGCCTGTCGGTGAGCTGGTTCCTGACCCGCGAGGGTGTCGAGCACGTGCTGCTCGAGGCCTCGACCACGGCGCACGAGTGGACCGACCGCCGGTGGGACAACTTCACGCTCGTGACGCCGAACTGGCACTGCCGCCTCCCCGGCTATGCCTACGACGGCGACGAGCCCGACGGGTTCATGAACCGCGAGGAGGTCGCGGCGTGGCTCGCGGGCTACGCCGCGAGCTTCGATCCGCCGGTGCGCGAGCACACGGCCGTGACGCTGCTGACCGAGCGGGAGGGCGGGGGCTTCGAGCTCACGCTGCGGGGACCGGACGGCGAGGAGGTGCTCGAGGCCGAGCACGTCGTCCTGGCGACCGGCGGCTACCACGTGCCGATCGTGCCGCCGTTCGCCGCGGCGATCGATCCGTCGATCACCCAGGTGCACTCGGCCGACTACCGCAACGCGGCGCAGCTGCCGGACGGCGAGGTGCTGGTCGTCGGGTCGGGCCAGTCGGGCGCGCAGATCGCGGAGGACCTGCACCTCGAGGGCCGCAAGGTGCATCTCGCGCTCGGGGACGCCCCCCGCGTGGCGCGCTTCTACCGCGGCCGCGACTGCATGACGTGGCTGTCCGACATGGGGCTCTACGACACCCCCGTGCAGCAGTACCCGGGCGGTCGCGCCGCGCGGGAGAAGACCAACCACTACGTGACCGGCCGCGATGGTGGACGCGACATCGACCTGCGCGAGTTCGCCGCCGAGGGCATGCGGCTGTACGGGCTGATGTCCGGGGCCGAGGGCGCCCGGCTGTCGTTCGAGCCGACCATGGCGTCCGCCCTCGACGCGGCCGATGCGGTGTACAACTCGATCTGCCGCGACATCGACGCCTACATCGAGCGTGAGGGCATCGACGCCCCGCCCGGAGGGCAGTACGAGCCGGTCTGGACCCCCGACCACGAGCCGCGGATGCTGGACCTCGCGGAGGCCGGCATCACCTCGATCGTCTGGGGCATCGGCTACCGACCCGACTACCGCTGGGTCAAGGTCGGGGTCTTCGACGGGGCCGGGGCACCGACCCAGACCCGAGGGATCACGTCCGTGCCAGGGCTGTACTTCCTCGGTCTGCCGTGGATGCACACGTGGGGATCGGGACGGTTCGCCGGCATTGCCCGCGACGCCGAGCACGTCTTCCACGCGATCGTGGGGGCCCGGCGTCCCGCCGCGGCCGAGCACTAGGCCGTGCGCCTCGCTGCCGTCGCTGCGCACTTCGGCCGGGACGTCCCGCGCGCCCTCGACAAGATGGCGGGCATCGTCGCCGATGCCCGTCAGGCCGGTGTGGACCTGCTCGTCTTCCCGGACGCGACGCTCGGTGGCTACCTCGCCGACCTGCGCAGCCCGGACCCGAACGCCCTGCCACCTGCGTTCGCGGAGGACTCCGACGAGATCGGCCAGGTCGTCGCGATGGCCGGCGACATGGTCGTGTGCTTCGGCTACACCGAGGAGACGCTGGTCGGCGGCGAGCTCCGGCACCACAACGCGGCGCTGTGCGTGACGGGCGACGGGATCCTCGGGCGGCACCGCAAGGTGCACCAGCCTGCGGGCGAGTCGCTCGTGTACGCGGCCGGCGACGCGTTCGAGGCGTTCGACACCCCGGTCGGCCGCATGGGGATGCTGATCGACTACGACAAGACGTTCCCTGAGTCCGCCCGCACGCTCGCGCTCGACGGTGCGCAGGTCCTGGCGTGCCTCTCGGCGTGGCCGGCGAGCGTGACCGACCGCGCCTCGCGGCTGCCGCAGGACCGGCAGTCGAGGCTGTTCGACCTCTACGACAGCGCCCGGGCGGCGGAGAACCAGGTCGTGTGGGTCTCGTCGAACCAGACCGGGGTCATGGGTGGCCTGCGCTTCCTCGGGCAGGCGAAGGTCGTGGGGCCGGGCGGCGACGTGCTCGCGCGGACGTGGTCGAAGGGTGCCCTGGCGGTCGCGGAGGTCGACGTCGCGCTCGAGATCGCCAGGTCGCGCCGGATCCTGCACCACCTCGAGGAGCTCACGCCGAGCAGCTACCGGACGGGCAGGACACCATGAGACTCGCGCTGCTGACGTACTCGTCGAAGCCGCGTGGCGGTGTCGTCCACACGCTCGCGCTCGCGGAGGCGCTCGCGGACCTGGGGCACGACG
>JAHEXN010000027.1:0-7374 GCA_023252095.1 Actinomycetes bacterium
GACTACCTGCGCGGCATCTGAGCCGACGGCCTCCCACGACGGTGCACCCGAGCTTCGCCGACGCCCGCCCCCTCACCACGGAGGAGCGCGAGCTCGTCGATCTGGCGCGCGCGACGATCGACGCGACCACCGATGCGCCGGTCGACACCGACGGCGCGCACACGATGGGCGCCGCGGTCCGCAGTGCCGACGGTCGCACCTTCGCGGGCGTCAACCTGTACCACTTCACGGGTGGACCCTGCGCCGAGCTGGTGGCCCTCGGCGCCGCACGCGCGGGCGGGGCCACGCAGATCACCCACGTCGTCGCCGTCGGCAATCACGGCCGAGGCGTGTGCAGTCCGTGCGGACGTGACCGACAGATCTTCATCGACCTCTACCCCGGCCTGCGGGTCATCGTGCCGGGCGATCCCGAGCCCGTCAGTGTGGACGCCCGCGACCTTCTGCCTGGCGCCTACGCCCAGCGATGAGGTCGGTGGCAGCTCGCGCGTCCTCGACCTGGCTGGTCACCACGCCGCTTCGGCCACGCGCCGGAAGTTACCGGACGTGACGGCGTCGACGTCGGCTGGTGACCAGCCACGCGCCACGAGCACGTCGTCGAGGGTCACGAAGAGCTCGGGCGAGACCCACTGGAGCGGGCCCCAGCGCGTGTAGCTCTCGTCGAACAGATCCGGGTTCGCCGCGAGCTCGGCGTGGAAGTCGGCCTGGTCGAAGGAGTGGTCGGTGCTGACGCCCACGTGGTCGATGCCGACGAGCTCGACCGCGGCCTCGAGGTGGCGCGCCATGGCGTCGAGCGTGGGCGCGTTGGGGCCCAGGAAGATGCCGACGCCCGTGATGCCGACGACGCCACCGGTCTCGGCGCAGGCCACGGCCTGGTCGTCGGTGATGTTGCGCGGGTGGTCCCACACCGACTTCAGGCAGGAGTGGCTGTAGACGACCGGCTTCTCGGAGACGGTGCACAGGTCCAGGCCGGTCCGCTCGCTGCAGTGCGAGCCGTCGGCGACCATGCCGGCCGCGTTCATCTCGCGCACGAGGTCGGCACCCCACCGGGTCAGCCCCGTGTCGTGGGTGTCCAGACAGCCGGAGCCCGCGGCGTTGGCGTGGTTGTACGTCGGCAGCAGGGTGCGCACGCCGGCCTCGACGAACGCCCGCACGTTCCCCAGGTCGCCGTCGAGGGGTGCGGAGTCCTCCAGGTCGAAGGCCACGCCGACCACACCGGCCTCGCGGGCTGCCGCGAGCTCGGGCAGCGTCGTGGCCAGGCCCAGCCGGGGTCGTGCCTCGATCACGCGGCGGAACGCCGCCACGAGCGCCCGCGCGTCGTCGCCGGTCTGCGGTGCATAGCCGACGTTGACCGACACGAACCCGCCGCCGGGGCGGTCGTAGCGGTCGAGCTCGCTCACGTCGGCCTCGGGCTTCAGCGGTAGGCAGGCGTGCTGGTCCCACATCCAGGACGAACGACCCACGGGAGCCTCACGCCTCCCAACGGAAGAGGCGCGCCGAGACCGTGGCGAACACGGCCGCAAAGCCGAGCAGGATCACGATCGGCAGCACGATGGCCGACGGCCCCTGCTCGCGCACCATGACGTCGAGCATGCCCTGGTTGAGGTGCTTGAGCGGCAGGCAGTTGCTGACGGCGCGGAGCCAGGTCGGTGCCCCGTCGAGTGGGAAGAACGAGCCCGACAGGAACGCCATCGGCAGAACGATGAAGTTCGCCAGGCCGATGGCCCCTTCCTCGGTCTTCGACACGGCGCCGGCGAGCATGCCGATCGAGAGGAAGGCCAGCGTGCCCGCGAGCAGAAGCGGCACCATGAGCGGCCACCAGCCCGACAGCTGCAGCCCGAACGCCCCGACGCCCAGCCCGACGAAGATGACGGCCTGGACGAGCGCGATCACGAGGCTGACGCCGACCCGGGCCAGCACGACCGAGCTCGTGCGCACCGGGGCGAGCCGCAGGCGGCGCAACAGGCCGCTCTTGCGCCACATCACGAGGTTGGCGGCCGCGCCGAACGTCGCGCTCATCGCGACGGCCCAGCCGAGCAGGCTCGGCGTGACGTACTGGATCTGCTCGAGCGAGTCGTCCTCGACCTGGCTGGAAGCGAACATGAACGTCGGCGGCTCACCCGTGGACTGCTGGTACACCGCCGTGTTGGCCTGTTGCACGATGGCCTGCACGACGCCCTGGATCTGCGCCCCCGCGACCGGGTCGGCCGCCGAGTAGTGCACCGTGACCTCGCCGCCCTCCTCGGTGACCACAGCGTCGGCATCACCGTCGCGGACCTTCTCGAGCGCGGCGTCGAGGTCGTCGGACCGGGTGATGTCGACGGACTTCTCGATGGTCTTCTGCGCCTCGGCGGGCGCGTCGTCGATGACGGAGACGTCGCCGACCACGACGACCTCGGCCGGGTCGACCTCGCCCTGACTCGTGAAGATGCCGCCGAAGAGCACCAGGAACATGAGCGGGAACGCGATGGCCCAGAACAGGGTCATGCGGTCGCGCACGAAGCCCTTGAACATCGCGATCGTGAGGGCCTTGAGCGGACGGGCCGCCTTCGCGTCGCCGGCGCCGGTGGACGGCTCGGTGCGGCTGCCGGGCGTGGTGCTCGTGCTCATGCGCGGTACTCCCGCCCGGTCAGGTCGAGGAAGACGTCCTCGAGCGTGCCCTTGCTGACGCTGAGCCCCTCGAGCGCCTCGCGGCGGCCGAGCTCGGCCAGGAGGGTCGCGGGCTCGCGCGTCTCGATGACCAGGCCCGAGCCACCGAGCGTGACCGAGTCGGCGCCGGGAAGCCGCCGGGCGTCCTCGAGCGTGAGGGCCTCGGTCGCGAGCCCGATGCGGGTCGCGGCGTCGAGCTGACGGATGAGCGCACCCGGGGTGTCGATCTCGAGGAGACGGCCGTGGTCGACGATCGCGACGCGGTCGCACAGCTCCTCGGCCTCCTCCATGTAGTGCGTCGTGAGCACGACGGTGCGGCCGGAGTCGTTGATGCCGCGCAGGACGTCCCACAGGTTGCGCCGCGCCTGCGGGTCGAGCGCCGCGGTGGGCTCGTCGAGGAACACGACGTCGGGGTCGTGCACCAGGGCGCAGGCGATCGAGAGGCGCTGCTTCTGACCGCCCGAGAGGTCCTCGACCTGGGCCGTGGCCTTCTCGGTCAGGCCGACCTGCTCGAGGAGGTCGTCGAGTCGCGACGTCGGGACGCCGTAGATCGCCCCGAAGGTCTGCAGCTGCTCGACCGCCGTGAGCCGTTCGAAGAAGGCGGACGACTGCAGCTGCACGCCGATGCGTCGCTGCAGGTCGGGCTCCCGCTTGGCCGGGTCGCGGCCGTCGACCGACACACGCCCGCTGGTGGGCGACCGCAGGCCCTCGACCGTCTCGAGCGTCGTGGTCTTGCCCGCCCCGTTGGGGCCGAGCAGGCCAAAGAACTCGCCTGGCTCGACCGTGAAGCTGATGTCGTCGACCGCGGTGACGGCGCCGTAGCGCATCGTCAGGTGGTCGACCTCGATCTGTACCCCCATGGGCACGACGCTATCGGCTTGCGGTGACGGCCCGCGTCCGCCGAAAGTCGGAGATCAGGGTCCCGCTGCCCCGTGTGGTGTGGGAGGTTTCGAGGCGCGCGCCGCAGGCGGCACTCGCACCTCAACCAGCGGTGGCGGGCGAAGCCCCGCCGCTTGAGGTGCGACGAGGAACGAGGAGCCTCGAAAGGGGCACCTCAGCCAACGGGGGTTTCGAGGCTCGCGCCGCAGGCGGCACTCGCACCTCAACCAGCGGGGAGCTGGCTCACTTCGCGTACGAGTGCAGGCCCGGGACGAAGATGTTGACGCCGTAGTAGCTGAACAGGAACGTCGCGAAGCCGAGCAGCGCGATGATCGCGGCGCGGCGGCCCTTCCAGCCGGCCGTGGCACGGGCGTGCAGGTAGCCGGCGTAGACGACCCACGTGACGAAGGCCCAGACCTCCTTGGGGTCCCAGCCCCAGTACCGGCCCCACGCGTAGTGCGCCCAGATCGGGCCGGCGATCAGCGCACCGAACGTCCAGAGCACGAAGCCGACCGCGTGCGTGCGGTACGCCAGGCGGTCCATCGCGGCGATCGTGGGCACGCGGCGCAGGATCGGTCCGACCGTTCCGCGGTTCTCGGCCCTCTCCTTCAGCAGGTACAGCAGTGACGCCGAGGCGCCGACCAGGAAGAGCGCGCCCGCGATCATGACCGCGGCGACGTGGATCACGAGCCAGTACGAGTGCAGGGCCGGCACCAGCGGACCGGCGGGCACGTACGCCGACCAGGCCAGGCCGAGGATCGCGAGGCCGAAGCCAGCGACGAGCGGGGCGATCCACTGCACCGAGGTGATGCGGACGAGCACGAGGTACACCACCAGGGCGATCGAGACGCCCGTGAGGCCGAACTCGTACATGTTGCCCCACGGGACCCGCTCGGACGCGAGCGCGCGGGTCACGACACCCGCGACCAGCAGGCCGGCCGCGACGACCGTCAGCGCGATGCCGATGCGACTGAGGACCGCGCTGCGCGGCGGGACCTCGTCGTCCTCGGGCGGCGGGGCCACGGCGACGGAGCCCTGGGTCCCCGAGCCGACCGCGGCCGCCAGGGGCTCCGCGTCCTCCTGGCGCACGAACAGCAGCTCGGCCAGGTGGGCCAGGAACGCGAGTGCGAGCACGACCGTGCCCGAGGCGACGGCGTAGTTGGAGAACTCGGCGTAGTCGGCGAGAGTCATGAGGTCTTCTTCTCCTGGGGCTCGAGCTCGTCACGCAGACGGTCGATGAAGGACGTGAGGTCGTCCGGCAGGTCGTCGCGCGGGACGCGGTCGAGCGCGGCTGCCTCCACCACGGTACGCGAGCCGTCCGAGGCGGCACGGACCCACGTGCGGCGGGGGCGGATGAACAGCGACAGGATCAGCCCGCCGAGACCGACCGCCACGCCGCCCAGCGGCAGACCCGCGAGCGGCGAGGAGCTGATCTGGAACCGGGCGAACTGGCGCAGCTCGGTGAACTCCACGGTCGTGCCGTCCGGCAGGGTGCTCGTCTGCCCGGGCTGCAGCTCGATGCGGAACGGCTTGCCGTCCTCACCGAGAACCTGCGTCATCTTGCTCGTGTCGAGGACGTACACCGACTGCGGTGTGCCGTCGTCGAGGCCGAGGTCGCCGCGCCACGCCTGCAGGGCGATGTAGGGGTTCGCCGCCGCGGGGAAGAGCGAGATGGACGCCGCGTCCTCGGCCGTGCGCGCGGCGGTGGGCAGGAAGAAGCCCTGCATGCCGAGCTGCTCCGGACCGGTGTCGGGCACCTTCACGACACCGCCGGAGGTGTAGGTGGCGTCCTCGGGGAGGAACGGCACCGGCTCGTCGAACACGACGGTTCCCTGCGGGTCGGTGACCTTGATGACCGGGGAGTACCCCTGGCCCACCAGGAAGATGTCGGTCGAACCGATCGAGAGCGGGTGGTTGACGCGGATCGAGTAGTCGTTCTCGTCGCCGTCGAGACCGTCGATGAACGTGCCGTCGGCCTCGAACAGGCGGGGAGCACCCCGCTGCGGGCCGTCGCTGATGTCGAACTCGGCGATCAAGTCGTCGAGCTCCAGTGAGAACGGCGGGAGGCTGTCGGGGTCGAACCACGTGCCCGACGTGAACTCGTCGTACTGCGTGAGGACGTTGGAGAACCGGTCGCCCTCCGTCACGATGACGGCACCGCGGTAGCCCAGGAGGGAGCCGACGGCGACGCCGATCAGCACCACCACGACGCTGACGTGGAACACGAGGTTGCCGAGCTCGCGCAGGTAACCCCGCTCGGAGCGGAGCTCGCCGCGGCTCCCGTCGTCGTCGGTCACGACGTCGACCCGGGCGCGCCCGACGACCCGGCGGGCCGCGGCGAGCACGGTGTCGACGTCGGCCGTGGTCTCGAACGTTCCGGAGGCCGGAAGGCGGTCGAACCGGCGCGGCGCCTTGGGCGGACGCGCCCGCAGGGCCCGCCAGTACACGCGCGAGCGCGGCAGGATGCAGCCGATCAGAGAGACCATGAGCAGCAGGTAGATCGCGCTGAACCACGGCGACGCATAGACGTTGAAGGCCCCGAGCTTCTCGAGCCAGGGCGACAGGTCGGGGTGACGGAGACGGAACGCCTCGACCGCGCGGGCGTCGACCCCGCGCTGCGGCACGAACGAGCCGGGCAGCGACGCGACGGCGAGCAGCAGCAGGAGCAGCAGTGCGGTGCGCATCGAGGTGAGCTGCGTCCACATCCAGCGCAGGAACTCGCGCGTGCCGAGCGCCGGCGCCGGCGTCGAAGCGCGGTCGCGCTGCGTGATCTTGCCGTCGGCGTCCCGGTCGTTACTCATAGGGGTGCCTCGAACCCGCCGGCCCAGCCCTGCAGGTCCAGGACCAGGGCGTCCCACCAGCCCGTGACGAGCAGGAGGCCCACGACGAGGAGCAGCAGGCCGCCGGCGAGCTGGACGCCCCGCTGGTGCCGCCGGACCCACTTCGTGGCGCGGGCGAAACGGGCGAAGCCGAAAGCGGCCAGGACGAACGGCACGCCGAGACCCAGGCAGTAGACCGCGGTCAACCCGGCACCGCGCCACGCCGTGGCCTCGTTGCCGGCCAGCGCGAGCACGGCACCCAGCGTGGGGCCGACGCACGGGAGCCAGCCGAGCCCGAAGAAGACGCCCAGCACGGGCGCGATGGCCAGCCCCACGGCGGGCACGGCGTGCACCCGGAACTCACGCTGCATCCGCGACCCCAGCCCCAGGAACACCAGCGCGAGCAGGATCACGAGGATCCCGGTGACGATCGAGAACGTGCGCTGGTGACTCACGAGCCGCAGCCCGAACTGGCCGAACAGCGCACCGCCCGCGACGTAGATCGCCGAGAAGCCCAGCACGAACAGCACCGCACCGAGCACGATGCGGGGGCGCCCCTCGCTCCGGTCGAGGTCCTGCACCCCGACGCCGGACACGTACGACAGGTAGCCGGGCACGAGCGGCAGCACGCACGGCGAGAAGAACGAGACCAGTCCTGCTGCGACCGCGACCGGGACCGCGATGAGCAGGGACCCGTTCAGCACGGTCTCCTGGAGCCACTCGTTCACGAGCCGTCCTCGCCGCTTCCGGTGCCCGACTCGGCCACCAGGTCGTCGATGATGCCGCCGAGCGTGGACGCGTCGACCTCGTCACTGATGCGCGCCGCCACGCGTCCCTCGGCGTCGATGACCCACGTCGTGGGGATGGCCTGCGTCGGCAGGGAGTCGACGAACTGCAGCTCGAGGCGACCGCCGTCGTCGGAGAAGCTCGGGTAGGTGATGCCGTACGTCTCGTTGAACGCGATCGCCGCGGAGTCCCGGCTACGGTTGACGATGCCGAGGAACTGGGCCTGGCCGGCGTAGGTCTCGGC
>JAHEXN010000027.1:7384-14733 GCA_023252095.1 Actinomycetes bacterium
CGAGAGGGGCTCACCGTCGAGGTCGGTGCCGGCGAGCTCCGGGAGCTTCTCGCGGTCCTGGGGGTCGACGATCGTGACGCTTCCGTCGGAGCTGACGTACCCGCCCGTCGACCCGGCGTTGCCGGCGCCGCTGCACCCCGCCACGACGGCAAGGCACGCGAGCACGGCGAGCAGGGGACGCAGCAGCCTCATGCGCCGCCGACGAACTTGCCCTTGAGCGCCTCGGGCAGCAGGTCGCCGGCCGGTTCGGCGTAGGAGAAGCCGGCGTAGTCGTCGCCGTCGAAGGTCAGGCTCGTGATGCTCGCCAACGTGCACTGCCGTTTGCGCGGGTCGTGCAGGAAGGAGTTGCCCTCGTAGGCCTGGCGCGCGATCCACACCGGCAGCTGGTGCGACACGATGACGGCCTCGTGGCCGCGGGCGGCGTCGCGCGCGTCAGCCACAGCGGCCTGCATGCGGGCGGCGATCTCCTTGTACGGCTCGCCCCACGACGGACGCCACGGGTTGCGGAGCATCCACCAGTTCTTGGGGTGACGAAACGCCTTCGGCCCGGCGCCGACCGTGCGCCCCTCGAAAAGGTTGTCGGCCTCGATGACGCGGTCGTCGGTGGTGATCGGGGCGTCGAGGATCTTCGAGAGCGGGGCGGCGGTCTGCTGGGCGCGCTCCAGCGGCGAGGCGACGACGTGCACGATCTCGTTCTTGGCGAGGAAGTCGGCGGCCCGCTCGGCCATCTGGTGGCCCAGCTCGCTCAGGTAGAACTCGGGAAGGCGGCCATACAGGACACCGCCCGGGTTCTCGACCTCGCCGTGTCGCATCAGGTGCACGATCGTTCGGGTGCTCATGGTGTCCTCGGTGCTCGGTGCTGGGGGCGGGTCAGGCCGGCTGGGCGGCGGCAGCGGCCCGCGCAGCGGCGGGCAGTGCCTCGATGATTCTAGAGAGGGCCTCCTCGCCGTGCGCCGCCGAGACGAACCACGCCTCGAACGCGCTCGGCGGGAGGTACACGCCGGCGTCGAGCATCGCGTGGAAGAACGGCGGGTAGCGCCACGCCTCCTGCGCCTGCGCGCCCGCGAAGTCATGGACCTCGTCGACGCCCCAGAAGACGCTGAACATCGCGCCGGTGCGCTGCACCACGTGCTGCACGCCGGCCTCGGTCAGCGCCTGACCGACCGCGACCTGGAGCTGGTCGGAGACGTCCAGGAGGTGCGTGTAGACCTCGGGAGTCGCGAGGCGGAGGGTCGTGAGGCCCGCCGTCGTCGCGATGGGATTCCCCGAGAGCGTGCCCGCCTGGTAGACGGGGCCGACCGGCGCCAGCAGGTCCATGAGCTCACGCCGCCCGCCGAACGCGGCGGCGGGGAAGCCACCGCCCATGACCTTGCCGAACGTCATGAGGTCGGGGGCCCAGCCCTCGACGGCACCGTCGAGGCCCCACTGGCCGTGGCGGCTGGCCCGGAAGCCCGTCATGACCTCGTCGCTGATCAGCAGGGCGCCGTGGTTCCGGCACGTGGCCGACAGGAATGCGTTGAAGCCCGGCTCGGGCGGGACGACCCCCATGTTGCCGGGGGCCGCCTCGGTGATGACGCACGCGATGCGGTCGCCGAGCTCGGCGAAGGCCGCCGTCACGGCCCGGCGGTCGTTGTAGGGCAGCACGACGGTGTCGGCCGCGACGTGGGCCGGGACGCCCGGGGTGCCCGGGATGCCGAGCGTCACGACTCCGGACCCGGCCTCGGCCAGGAGAGCGTCGACGTGGCCGTGGTAGCAGCCGGAGAACTTGACGATCGTGTCGCGACCCGTTGCGCCGCGGGCCAGACGGATCGCCGACATCGTGGCCTCGGTGCCCGACGACACCAGGCGGACGCTCTCGACGGGGGTGCGGCCGACGATCTCCTCGGCGAGGGCGACCTCGGGCTCGCTGGGCGTGCCGAACGACGTGCCCCGCGAGACCGCGTCGGCGACGGCCGCGAGGACCTCGGGGTGGGCGTGGCCCAGGAGCATGGGTCCCCACGACCCGACGAGGTCGACGTAGGTGGCGCCGTCGACGTCGGTCAGGATCGCGCCCGACCCCGAGCGCATGAAGCGGGGTGCACCGCCGACGGCGCGAAAGGCGCGCACCGGGGAGTTCACCCCGCCCGGAGAGACGGCGAGGGCGCGGCGGAAGAGCTCCTGCGAGCTCGTCGTGTCGGTCACGCCGTCCAGTGTCCCAGCCGACCCGAGCGGCGCCGGGGCTCCCCCGGACGGATGACGTTCCTCCGCCCGGGTGTGGGCGAGCGACGTAACCCAGGTCACGTAGCATCGTTGTACCGATGCCGCTCCCATGGCGCCCGGACGTAACGTCCGGTTACCATGCGGGGTGGGGGAGCCTCGAACGTCGAGGTCGCACGACCGGAGGGAATTCGATGCGGTCAGGAAAGTTGACCCGGTGGCAGAAGGCCGGCGCCTTGGTGCCCATGGCACTTCTCGTGGGTGCGTGGGGCGTGGCCCTGGCGAACTCCGGGCTCGCGTCCGCCACGGACGGTGACGGTCCCAGCGACGTCCCCTCCGTGCCCAGCACCGCGTTCGACGACCCGGCCAGCGTCCAGGAGGCTCCCGCGGGCATCGATCCGCGCGCGGGCACCGAGGGCACCGTCGCGACCCTGTCGACCGATGGCATCCCCAACGCCGCGCTCTCGGCGTACAAGCGGGCCGAGACCCTGCTCGCCCAGGCCGACGCCACGTGCCACCTGCCCTGGAACCTCGTCGCCGCGATCGGCCGCGTCGAGTCGAACCACGGCCGCACGGCTGGCAACCAGCTCGACGCCCGCGGCACCGCCGCCCCGGGCATCTTCGGGCCGCAGCTCGACGGCGCCAACGGCACCGCCAAGATCACCGACACCGATGCCGGCGCCCTCGACCAGGACCCCGTGTTCGACCGCGCCGTGGGTCCGATGCAGTTCATCCCCGGCACCTGGAAGTCGGTCGGCGTCGACGCCGACAACGACGGCGCCAAGAACCCGCAGAACATCAACGACGCCGCCACGTCGGCCGGCATCTACCTGTGCGCCGGCCCGGGGGACCTCAGCAACCCGACTGACCTGCGCTCCTCGGTGCTGCGCTACAACCGCTCCGAGGCCTACGCCGACACGGTCATCGCGATCTCCAACGCGTACGCGCAGGGCAACTACACGCAGTCGCCCAACAACCTGACGTCCTCGAGCCCGCTCGTGCAGCGCAGCGTCGACCAGTCGACGACGCAGGCGGCGCGCGACGCGGCCGTGCAGGAGGAGACGGCAGCGGCCAACCCGACCGCTCCGGGCGGCGCGACTCCGGGCGGCTCGGGCTCTACCCCCGGCGGCGGTTCCAGCACGCCGGGCGGCGGCTCCACGGGCGGCGGCGGAAGCACTCCGACTGCGCCCAACACCGGGGTCACCGGACTCGTCGGCGGACTCGTCAGCGACCTCACGGGTCAGCAGGTTCCCGGTTCCACCGCGCCCACCGCGCCCCTTGGCAACACGATGAGCTGGCTCGATGCCAACCTCAAGTGCCTGGCGAGCGGCATCTCGGCGCTCGACCTGGCCGCTCTCACGACCTGCATCACCAACCTGCTGCGCTAGTCACCCGCGCTCGACGAGGCCCCCTCCGGACCATCCGGTGGGGGCCTCGGCGCGTCGAGGGCCGTCAGGACTCCAGGCCCTGGCCCACCTCGACCAGGTGGTCGATCACGGTGCGGACCGCGAGGCGAGCACCCCGGTCGGGTCGCGTGAGCGCCACGATGGTGCGCACCGCACGCACGCCGTCGAGCGGACGTAGCACCACGCCGGGCCGCGGGCGGGTCGTGTAGCGCGGCAACAGCGCCAGGCCCGCCCCGGAGCCCACGAGCGCCTCGACCAGATGGTTGTCGCGCAGCCGGATGCGTCGCTCCAGCCTCTCCCCCGTGCGGTTCTCGACCGCCGCGAGGATCGTGTCGAACGGATAGCCCTCGGGCACGCCGATCCACACCGAGCCGACGAGGTCCTCGGCGTGCAGGCGCTCACGGGCTGCCAGCGGGTGCGCGCTCGGCAGGGCGATGTCGATCGGCTCGCCCACCAGGCGCGTGCTCAGCAGCTCGTCGGCGCCGCGGGGGACGTCGCCCGCCAGGCTGTGGGCGATCACGATGTCGACGTCGATCGAGCGCGCGGCGTAGTCGGCCTCCGCGAGGTCGAAGTCGTCGAGCTGCAGCTCGATCGCCGACCCCTCGAGGCGTTCGACGAGACTCGGCAGCAGGGCCTCCCCCGCGCTCGGCAGCGTGCCGATCGAGACCGTGCCGCGCGGCTCCCCCAGGCTCGCGTCCAGCAGCGCCTGCACCTCGGCGACGGCAGTACCCACGACCTCGGCACCGTCCGCGAGGATCCGACCGGCCACCGTGAGCCGCACCCCGCGGGAGAACGGCTCGACGAGGGCCGTCCCGAGATCGCGCTCGGCCGTGCGCAGCTGCTGGGAGACGGCTGACGGTGTGCGGTGGGTGGCCGCGGCGACCGCCGCGAGCGTTCCGCGGTCACGCAGCTCACGCAGCAGCTCCAGGTGGCGAACATCCATGAAGCCATCCTAATGAGTCAGTTCACAACTCTTCGCTGGTGCTTCACCCCGGGGTATCTCACACTCGACCCGTGCCCCCTCGCCACATCGCGCTCGCCTGCCTGGTCGCCGCCCTCTGGGGCGTCAACTTCCTGGCGATCCACGCCTCCCTGCAGCAGTTCCCGCCGATCTTCCTCGTGGCTCTCCGCTTCGCCCTGCTCGCCGTGCCGACGCTGCTGTTCGTGCCGCGACCGGACGTCCCGGTGCGATGGCTGCTGGGCTACGGCGTCGGGTTCGGCATCGTGCAGTTCCTCGGGCTCTACCTGGGCATGGAGGCCGGCTTCCCGACCGGGCTCGCCTCCCTCGTGCTGCAGGCGTCTGCCCCGTTCACGGTCGTGCTCGGAGCCGTGCTCCTGCGCGAGACCCTGACACCCCGCCGGGTCGCCGGCATCGCGGTCGCGGTCGCGGGGCTGGGCCTGGTCGGCCTGTCCCGCGGCGGCGCCGACGGCTGGTGGCCGTTCTGGCTCGTCGTGCTGGGTGCGCTCGGATGGGCGTTCGGCAACGTCTCGACCCGGCTGGCCGCGCCGGAACGGCCGCTGCACCTGATCTGCTGGATGGCCGTCGTGCCGCCGCTGCCGATGCTGGCCCTGTCGCTCGTCGTCGAGGGCCCGGCCCGTGTCGGCGACGCCTGGTCGACCGCCGCCAGTGCAGCGGCGATCCCGGCGTGGCTGGGCCTGGTCTACACCGTCGTGCTGGGCACCGTCGTGGGATCGGGCATCTGGGTGTGGCTCATGAAGCGCCACCCTGCGGGCGTCGTCGCGCCGTTCTCGATGCTGGTGCCCGTCGTCGGTCTCGCGACCGCGGCACTCGTCCTCGACGAACGTCCGTCCGGACTGGAGGTCGTCGGCGGGGTGCTCGTGGTGGCTGGCGTCATCTGGTCAGGGCGGCTGCCACGGGTGCCTGACCTCGCGGGTTCGCGCCGTCAGCGCAGGCGCGCGGCGAGCTCGGCGGCCCAGTAGGTCAGCACGATGTCGGCACCCGCCCGGCGGATCGACAGGACGGTCTCGTCGATCGCCCGCTCGCGATCGATCCATCCCTGGGCTGCTGCGGCCTCGACCATCGCGTACTCGCCGGAGACGTTGTAGGCGGCGACCGGCACGTCGGTGCGTTCGCGGACCTTCGCCACGAGGTCGAGGTAGCCGAGCGCGGGCTTGACCATCACGACGTCGGCGCCCTCCGCGAGGTCGAGCTCGAGCTCACGCAGCGCCTCCCGGGCGTTGGCCGGGTCCTGCTGGTAGGTGCGGCGATCGCCCTGCAGCGAGGAGTCGACCGCCTCGCGGAACGGCCCGTAGAACGCCGAGGCGTACTTCGCGGTGTAGGCGATGATCGCGACGTCCGTGTGGCCCGCAGTGTCGAGTGCCGCGCGCACGACCCCGACCTGACCGTCCATCATGCCGCTGGGACCCACCCAGTGGGCGCCGGCCTCGGCCTGCGCCACGCCCATCGCCGCGTAGACCTCGAGGGTCGCGTCGTTGTCGACCCGGCCGCGCGCGTCGAGCACGCCGCAATGACCGTGGTCGGTGAACTCGTCGAGGCACAGGTCGCTCATGACGAGCAGGTCGTCGCCGACCTCGGCCCGCGCGTCGGCGATCGCCAGGTTGAGGATTCCGTCAGGATCGAGCGCGCCGGAACCCGTGGCGTCCTTCGATGTCGGGACGCCGAACAGCATGACGCCGCCGAGACCCAGCTCGGCCGCCTCGCGGTAGGCCTTCTTCGCCGAGTCCCGCGTGTGCTGGACGACGCCCGGCATGCTCGCGATGGGGCGCGGCTCGTCCAGGCCCTCGGCGACGAACATCGGCAGCACGAGCTGCGACGCGGTCGTGTGGGTCTCGCGGACGATCCGCCGTGTGGCCGGCGAGGAGCGCAGGCGACGCGGGCGGTGGGGCAGGTTCGTCATGGGATCGAGCGTAGTCCGGGCGTCGGAGGATGGACGGTGGCGGGCTGGATGGCCGAAGGGCTCGGGGGGATGATGCATCGAGGTCGCCATGGCTGCCCAGATGCATCACTTCCCGCGCGAGAGAAGCCAACGATGATGCGTCCGGGTCGTTCACGCAGCCCAGATGCATCATCGCCGGTCCCCCCAGGGTGCGGACGGCTCCTGAGCGCCTCCACCCCCGCATCCTGGTCCATGCCGCTCTTCGGCACCACGAACGACCGAGGGGCCGTGGCCGCCGAAGCGACCACGACCCCTTGTCGGTGGCTGACGCTGTCGTCAGCCGACCCGGTCTCGATACGGCACTCGTTCCTCGCGCCTACTCGACCCGCAGCCTCCGGGGGGCCGCTTCGCGGCGACGCTGGAGGCTACGCCTTCCGGCGCGTCGACGGGCGCCGCTGGGACGGCTTGGTGACCGGCTCGCCGGCCTCCAGGAACGCCACGCGACGGGCCGCGCCGAACGCGGCCAGCGCGTCGGCGAGGACCTCGACGGACGGCGACTCGGCCATGACGTCGACGCGCAGGCCGTGCTCCTCGGCGGTCTTGGCCGTGGCCGGACCGATGCACGCGATGATCGTCGACGGGTGCGGCTTGCCCGCGATGCCGACGAGGTTGCGCACCGTCGAGCTCGACGTGAACAGGACCGCGTCGAACTTGCCGGTCTTGATCGCGTCGCGCGTCGGCGCCGGCGGCGGCGCGGCCCGCACCGTGCGGTAGGCCGTGACGTCGTCGACCTCCCAGCCGAGGTCGATCAGGCCCGCGACGAGGGTCTCGGTCGCGATGTCGGCGCGCGGGAGGAAGACCCGGTTGATCGGGTCGAGCGTCTCGTCGT
>JAHEXN010000027.1:14743-18667 GCA_023252095.1 Actinomycetes bacterium
GACGGCCTTGACGGCGTTGACGCTCGTGAAAGCGACCCACTCGTAGCGGCCCTCGACGAGGCCGCGCACGGCCTTGTCCATCTGCTGCGGGTTGCGCGGCGGCTCGACCGAGATCGTCGGGACCTCCTCGGACACCGCGCCGTACCCGCGCAGGCGGGACGCGAGGCTCGCCGACTGCTCCTTCGTGCGAGGCACGAGGATGCGCCAGCCGTACAGCGGCTTGGTCTCGAACCACGACAGCGCGTCGCGCATCTGCACGACCTCGCCGACGACCGTGATGGCCGGGGCGGTCATGCCCGCGGCCTTGGCGTCGGCGGCGATCCCCTCGAGCGTCGAGACGATCGTGCTCTGCTCGGTCGTGGTGCCGACCCGCGTCATGGCGACGGGCGTCTGCGGCGAGCGTCCGGCGGCGATGAGACCGTCGGCCGCCTCGCCGATGCGCGCGACGGCGGAGAGCAGGACGAGGGTGTCGTCGCTGCCGAGCTCCTCCCACGCCACCTGGGTGTCGCCGACGCTGACGACGCGGAACTCACGGTGCTGACGGTTGGTCAGCGGCACACCGGCGTAAGCCGGCACGGCCTGCACCGACGAGATGCCGGGGACGATCTCGAACTCGATGCCGGCCTTGGCGCACGCGGCGGCCTCCTCGGGCCCCGTGGCGTACGTGAAGGGGTCGCCGCTGATGAGGCGGACGACGTGGGCGCCCGTCTTCGCGTGGCGGACGACGAGGCGGGCGCGGGCCGCGTGCGTGAGCAGCGAGCCGTCCTCGCCCAGTCCGCCGTCGACGACCTCGGCATCACCCGGCACGAGGGCGATCTGCTCGGGGAGCTCGGTGATAACGACATCGGCCTGGAGCAGGAGCTCGGCCGCGCGGACCGTGAGCAGGCTGGCGTCGCCGGGGCCGGCGCCGACGAAGCTGACGCGGCCGAGCTTCTTGGCCGGCTTGCTGGCGCGAGACGGCACGGACGTGGCGTCCGGCGTCGCGGTGGTGGTGGTCACGTGGGTTCTTCCTTCTGGTGCAGACGAGGTCTGCGGGTGGTCGGGTCGGAGCGGCGGATCAGGCGACGGGGGCCATGATCTGGTCGGCACCCTCGGCCAGCATCTCGGTGGCGAGACGGAGGCCGAGCGCGGCGGCGTCGGTGGGGACGCCGATCGCGGACAGGCGGATGGATGGACTTCCGGACGGGTCGGCCACGACAGCACGCAGCCAGAGCTCGTCGCCGTCGTCGCCCCAGGCGACCTCGGCGAGGGCTCCGACGGGTGCACTGCAGCCGGCCTCCAACGTGGCGAGCAGGGTGCGCTCGGCGGTGACGGTGGCGCGGGTGTCGGGGTCGTCGAGCGCCCCGAGCAGGTCGATGAGGTCGGTGCGGTCCGAGCGGCACTCGACGGCGAGCGCACCCTGGCCGGGCGCGGGCAGCACCTGGATGGGGTCGAGCACCTCGGTGGCCTCGTCGGCGCGTCCGAGACGCAGCAGTCCGGCTCGGGCCAGGACGACAGCGTTGACCTCGCCCGAGCGCACCTTGCCCAGCCGGGTGTCGACGTTGCCCCGGATCGGGACGACCTCGACGCCCAGACCGAGGGCGTTGATCTGCGCGGCGCGGCGCGGCGAACCCGTGCCGATGCGGGAACCGGGAGGTAGCTCGCCGAGGGTCAGGCCGTCGCGGGCCACGAGGGCGTCGCGGACGTCCTCGCGCGGCGGGACCGCGGCGAGCACCAACCGCGGGTCGTCGGCCGTGGGGAGGTCCTTGAGCGAGTGCACCGCGAAGTCGACCTCACCAGCGACGAGCGCGTCGCGCAGCGCGGCCACGAAGACTCCGGTGCCGCCGATCTGGTCGAGCGGGGCGGAGGACCGGTCGCCCTCGGTGCTGATCGTGACGAGCACGACCTCGCGGCCCGTGAGCTCACGCACGCGGTCGGCGACGTGGCCGGACTGGGTGCGGGCGAGCTCGCTGGCACGGGTGCCGAGGCGCAGGGACTCAGTCATTCGTGGCCCCCTCCCCTACGGCCGAGACACGGTCGACCGCAGACGGGTCGAGCGCGAAGAGGTCGGCGAGGGCGTCGGCGTACGTCAGGCCGGCGGGACCGTCGACGAGCTGCTGCACGCGCACGGTGGGCTGGTGCAGGAGCTTGTCGGAGACCCGACGCAGCGCCTGGCGGATCTCGGCGCGCTGGGCGTCGGAGAGGTCACCGAGGCGCGCCTCGAGGCGCTCGGTCTCGGACTGCACGATCTCGACCGCCATGCCGCGCAGCGCGACAACGGTGGGCGTGACGCGAGACGCCGACTTGGCGGCCAGGAACGTGCCCACCTCGCCGTCGACGATCGCGCGCACCGCGGCGACGTCGGCGACGACCTCGGAGTCGGCCGCTCGCTCCGCGAGGACCTGCATGTCGATCAGGGTCGTGTTCGGCAGGCTCGTGACATCGGCCGCGATGTCGCGCGGGAGGGCGAGGTCGACCAGCGTCAGGGGCCGGCCGTCCTGCGTGGCCCGGGCGATGCGGTCGCGGTCGAACACGACGCCGGTCGCACCGGTGCAGCTGATCAGGACGTCGGCGGCCTGCAGCTCGACGTCGAGGGACTCCCAGCGCACCGCGCCGACGCCGAACGTGGCGACGAACTCCGCAGCCCGCTGGTAGGTGCGGTTGGTGAGCATGATGCGCTCGGGGGCGACACCACGCTCCACGAGCGTGCGCACCGCGAGGCTCGCCATCGTGCCGGCCCCGGCCACGAGGTACCGGGTCTCGGTGTCGCTCTGCCGCCCGTGGCCCGGCACCCCCGCCGTCATGCTGTCGCTGGCGGCGTCGAGGGCAGCCGTGACGACCGACGGGGCGAGCCGGTCGATACCGGTCTCGGCGTGACCGCGCTTGCCGATCCGCAGAGCCTGCTGGAACAGCGCGTTGAGCGCCGGACCGACCGTGGACTCGGCCTGCGCCGACTGCAGCGACAGCCGGACCTGCCCGAGGATCTGGCTCTCGCCGAGGATCATCGAGTCGAGGCCCGCGGCGACGGAGAAGAGGTGGGCCACCGCGGCGTCGTCGTAGTGCACGTAGAGGTGGTGCACGAGCTCCTCACGGCCGAGTCCGGCGTGCTCGGCAAACAAGCGCGACAGCTCCTCGATCGCGCCGTGGAAGCGCTCGGCCTCGACGTACACCTCGACGCGGTTGCACGTCGAGATCACGACGGACTCGCTGATGTGGGGGGACTCGAGGACCTTGTGCGACAGCTTGACGCCGTCGTCGGTGTCGAGCGACGCGCGCTCGAGGACCTCGATCGGGGCAGTGCGGTGGGACATGCCCAGCACGAGAACGCTCATGGAAGGGTCACCGCCGAGTCGTCACTGGCCAGGACATCGGTCAGGGGGTGCAGAATCGTCACAGGGCTCCTGCACCGCGAACCTCGGGATTTCCCTGTCGGGACAGGCCTGCGGCGCCTCCACAGTCTACGATCGGTGCTCGTCGTTCACCAAATCGTCACGATGTGACGTCGCCGTGTCAGCGCGCGAGCGCTGTGCGGAGCCGCTCCGGGTCGACCCGCCAGAAGTCGTGCTGGCGCCCGTCGACGAACGTCACCGGCACCTCGTCGGTCCACCGCTGTGCGAGGGCTGGATCGGCGTCGACGTCGACCGTGGTCCAGGTGTCGCCGGTCCCGCGGGTCACGGCCTCCACGACGACGACGGCCGCCTCGCACAGGTGACAACCCTCACGCACCAGGAGCACGACCCGCGCCGACGTGAGCACCTCGGGCGACGAAGCACCGGAGGACGGGACCGACGTCATCGCAGGCCCAGGGCCGACCCACGCGCCAGCGCCCGGAGGCGGCCCTTGGCGACCTTGCCCGTGGGCGAGTACGGCAGCCCCTGCACGATCTCGACCGTCGTGGGCTGCTTGAACCGCGCCAGGCGCGTGCGGCACGCGGCCTCGACGGCG
>JAHEXN010000028.1:0-4195 GCA_023252095.1 Actinomycetes bacterium
GCTTGACCTCGAGGATGATGAGCTGCACCTGCTTGCCGGTGAGCTTCTCGAGGTCGCCGCGGATGCGGTCGGCCTCGGCGCCGCGGCGGCCGATGACGATGCCCGGACGCGCGGTGTGGATGTCGACACGGACGCGGTCACGCGTGCGCTCGATCTCCACGCGGCTGATGCCGGCGCGGTCCATGCCCTTGGTCAGCATCTTGCGGATCTTGACGTCCTCGCCGACGTAGCTGCTGTACAGCTTGTCGGCGTACCAACGGCTCTTGTGATCGGTCGAGATGCCGAGTCGGAACCCGTGCGGGTTGATCTTCTGGCCCATCAGCGAGTCCCTCCCTTCGTGGTGTCGACCGGCGTGACGACGACGGTCAGGTGGCTCGTGCGCTTGAGGATGCGGTTGGCCGCACCCTTGGCGCGGGGGCGCCAACGCTTCATCGTGGGGCCCTCGTCGACCGTCACGACGCTGATGACCAGGTCGGCACGGTCGAGGCCCTCGGTGGTCTCGGCGTTCGCGACTGCGGACTCGACCAGCTTCAGGAAGTTCTGGGCGACGGCCTGCGGGGCGAACTGCAGGGTGGCAATGGCGTCCTCGACACGCGCACCACGGATCAGGTCCGCGATACGGCGGGCCTTCTGCGCGGTGACACGGACGTACTGCGCGGTGGCGAACGCACCGGGCTGGTCGCCCAGCAGGCGCTCGCGACGCGCAGACGTGTTGACGCGGCTGGCGGCACTCATCGACGCTTCGCCTTTCGGTCGTCCTTCTCGTGGCCACGGAACGTGCGGGTGGGAGCGAACTCCCCCAGCTTGTGGCCGACCATCGAGTCGGTGATGAACACGGGGACGTGCTTGCGGCCGTCGTGCACGGCGACCGTGTGTCCGATGAAGGACGGCAGGATCATCGAGCGACGCGACCAGGTCTTGATGACCGTGTGCGTACCGGCCTCGTTCTGAGCGTCCACCTTCTTCTCGAGGTGGCCGTCGACGAACGGGCCCTTCTTCAGGCTGCGGGGCATTGTTCAGGTCCTCTCAGCGGCCGGACTTGCGGCGGCGGACGATCATCTGGTCACTGGCCTTGCGCTTGCGCGTACGGCCCTCGGGCTTGCCCCACGGGCTGACCGGGTGACGGCCTCCGGAGGTCTTGCCCTCGCCACCACCGTGCGGGTGGTCGACCGGGTTCATGGCGACACCACGGACGGTCGGGCGCTTGCCCTTCCAGCGGTTACGGCCGGCCTTGCCCCAGTTGATGTTGGACTGCTCGGCGTTGCCGACCTCGCCCAGCGTGGCGCGGCAGCGGACGTCGACGTAGCGCATCTCGCCGGACGGCAGGCGCAGCTGTGCGCGCGAGCCCTCCTTGGCGACGAGCTGGACGCGGACACCCGCGGACCGGCCCATCTTGGCGCCGCCGCCCGGGCGAAGCTCGACCGAGTGGACGACCGAGCCAACCGGGATGTTGCGCAGCGGCAGGTTGTTGCCGGTCTTGATGTCGGCACCGACGCCGGACTCGACCGTCATGCCCTGGCGCAGACCCTCGGGCGCGATGATGTACCGCTTCTCGCCGTCGGCGTAGTGCAGCAGCGCGATGCGGGCGGTGCGGTTCGGGTCGTACTCGATGTGAGCGACCTTGGCCGGCACGCCGTCCTTGTCGTAGCGCTTGAAGTCGATGATGCGGTAGGCACGCTTGTGTCCACCGCCCTGGTGACGAGTCGTGATACGTCCCTGGTTGTTGCGGCCGCCCTTCTTGGGCAGCGGCTCGACCAGCGACTTCTCAGGAGTCGTGCGAGTGATCTCGGCGAAGTCGGCCACCGAGGAGCCACGACGGCCCGGGGTGGTCGGCTTGTACTTGCGGATTGCCATGTCTGCTCAGTCCTCAGCTCGGGCTCGAGAAGATGTCGATGCTCTGACCGGCAGCCACGCTGACGATCGCCCGCTTGGTGTCCTTGCGCTTGCCCAGACCGTTCTTGGTCCGGCGCGTCTTGCCCTTGCGGTTGAGCGTGTTGACCGCGGTGACCTTGACGTCGAAGATCTGCTCGACGGCGATCTTGATCTCCGTCTTGTTCGCGTCAGGGTGCACCACGAAGGTGTACTTGTTGTCGTCGATGAGGTTGTACGTCTTCTCACTGACGACCGGGGACAGCACGACGTCGCGCGGGTCCTTGGGCAGGGTGCTCACTGGTCGTCCTTCCCGGCCTCGGCGGCCTTCTTGGCGGGGGCCTTCTTGGCCGCCGCCTTCTTCGCGGGCGCCTTCTCGGCCGTGGCGGCCTTCTTGGCGGGGGCCTTCTTGGCCGGGGCCTTCTTCGCGGCCGGCGCCTCGGTCGCGGCCGAGGCCTCGACTGCAGCGCTCAGCTTGATGGTGTCGACACCCTCGGCCGAACGAGCGGCGACGAAGGCGTCGAAGGCGGCCTTGGTGAAGACCACGTCGTCGCTCTTGATGACGTCGTAGGTGTTGAGCTGGTCGAACGTCAGGAGCACGAGGCCCGTGAGGTTGCGCAGGCTCTTCGCCGTGACGTCGTCACCCCGGTCGATGACGACCAGGACGCGGTGACGGGTCGTGACGGCCTGCACCGCGGCGATGGCGGCCTTGGTCGACGGGGCGTCGCCCGTGACGAAGGACTCCACGACGTGGAGGCGGCCCGAGCGGGCCCGGTCCGAGAGGGCACCGCGCAGGGCGGCGGCCTTCATCTTCTTGGGCGTGCGCTGCTCGTAGTCACGCGGCGTCGGGCCGTGGACGATGCCACCACCGTTGTACTGGGGTGCGCGGATCGAGCCCTGACGGGCGCGGCCGGTGCCCTTCTGGCGGTACGGCTTCTTGCCACCACCGGACACCTCGCCACGCGACTTGGTGCTGTGGGTGCCCTGGCGCGCCGCAGCGAGCTGGGCCACCACGACCTGGTGGATCAACGGCACGTTGACCTGGGTGTCGAAGATGTCGACCGGCAGGTCGACGTCGATCGTCTTGGCCATGGTCATGCCCCCTTGGCGGCGGAGCGGATGACGACGAGCTGACCCTTGGGGCCGGGCACAGCACCCTTGACCAGGATGATGCCCTTCTCGACGTCGACCGCGTGGACGGTGAGGTTCTGGGTGGTCACCGTGTCGGTGCCCATGTGGCCCGCCATGCGCAGGCCCTTGAAGACGCGACCCGGCGTGGCGCAGCCACCGATCGAGCCCGGCTTGCGGTGGTTGCGGTGCGCACCGTGCGAGGCGCCGACACCGGAGAAGCCGTGACGCTTCATGACGCCGGCGAAGCCCTTGCCCTTGCTGGTTCCGGTGACGTCGATCTTGTCGCCGGCGGCGAAGATCTCGGGCGAGATCTCCTGGCCGAGCGTGTAGTCGGCGACGAGCTCGGTGCGGATCTCGACGACGTGGCGGCGCGGCGTGACGCCGGCCTTCGCGAAGTGGCCCGACTGCGGCTTGTTGATCTTGCGGCCGTCGATCTCGCCGAACCCGAGCTGGACGGCGCTGTAGCCGTCGGTCTCACGGGTGCGGATCTGGGTCACGACGTTGGTGCTGGCGGCGATGACGGTGACCGGGACGACCCGGTTGTCCTCGGTCCAGACCTGCGTCATCCCGAGCTTGCGACCGAGGATGCCGCGCGCGGTGGCGGTGGCAGAGTTGCTCATGACTCGCAGTCCCCTCAGAGCTTGATCTCGATGTCGACACCCGCGGGGAGGTCGAGTCGCATGAGCGAGTCCACCGTCTTCGGGGTCGGGTCGAGAATGTCGATGAGCCGCTTGTGGGTGCGCATCTCGAAGTGCTCGCGGCTGTCCTTGTACTTGTGCGGCGAACGGATCACGCAGAACACGTTCTTCTCCGTCGGGAGCGGGACCGGACCGGCCACCTTCGCGCCCGTGCTCGTCACCGTGTCCACGATCTTGCGTGCCGAGGAGTCAATGACCTCGTGGTCGTAGGCCTTGAGCCGGATACGGATCTTCTGTCCCGCCATGCTCGCGTTGTCCTTTGCGTCGTCGTACGTTTCGCGATCCACTCCCCCTCGGAGTGGTTCGGCCACTCCGGTCCCACGTTCCCCGAGGTCGGGCGTGTCGCTACTGCGCGCTGGCGCGGACATGCACAGATCTCAAGTTGGGTGGTTGGATTCGCTGTGCTGCAGATGATCGGGAGATCATCGAGCTTTCGGCGAACCGGGTCGGACCTCAGGTTCGGCGTACCCGTTGATTCCCGGCGTGAGTTCCGAGCG
>JAHEXN010000028.1:4205-18665 GCA_023252095.1 Actinomycetes bacterium
GCTCCGCACACCCCTCGCCCCCGGTTCCGGGAGAGCGCGCACGGCGAGTCAGGCGTGCAGGTGGGGCTCGGAGTCGGCATGCCCTCGGGGTTCGAGCTGCAGGGTCGAGTGCGCGACGTCGAAGTGCTCGGCCAGGCACGCGCGAAGTCCGTCGAGCACCTCGTGCGCCTGCCCCATCTGCTCGATCGAGTCCTCCACCACGACGTGGGCGCTCATGACCGGCATGCCCGAGGTGATGGTCCAGACGTGGAGGTCGTGCACCTCGGCCACACCTGGCGTGTCGAGGATGTGACGTCGCAGCTCGGCGAGGTCGACGTCCTCCGGGGAGGCCTCCATCAGCACCGCCCCCACGTCGCGCAGGAGGCTGACGGCACGCGGCAGGATGAGCACGGCGATCGCCAGCGAGGCGACAGCATCGGCCCGGACCCAGCCGGTCAGCAGGATCACGGTCGCCGCGACGATGACGGCGAGCGACCCGAGAGCGTCGCCCAGCACCTCGAGGTACGCACCGCGGACGTTGAGGCTCTCCTGCGCCCCGGATCGCAGCACCACGAGACCGATCACGTTGACGACCAGACCCACGGCACCGGCGGCGAGCACGGGCCAGGCCTCGAGCTCACCGGGGTCCTGCAGCCGTCCGACAGCGCTGAGCACGATCCAGCCACAGAGGCCCGTGAGCAACAGGCCGTTCGCGCCGGCGGCCAGGATCTCGGTGCGGTGGTGGCCGAACGTGCGTCGTGACCCGGGCGCCGCCCCGCGCTGGGCGACCGAGATCGCCGCGAGCGCCATGACCAGCCCGATCGAGTCGCTGAGCATGTGACCCGCGTCCGCCAGCAGCGCGAGACTCCCCGTGAGTGTCGCGACGACGGCCTGGACCACCAGCACCGATGCCGTGAGGCCCAGCACGAGCACGAGCTTGCGGCGGTGCCGCACCCCCGAGCCCGTGGGGGCGTGGTCGTGTCCGTGTCCCATGGCAATAACGCTACGCAACCGTTGCGGAATCTGCGACCACGTGTCCGCCAAAGGGACGCCCACGACAACCGTTCCCGCGCGACGACGGAGGTCCGGGCGACCGAACTCCCGGGGTTGTGGTTCCCATGACGGCCGTATCCCCCGGAACTTCGCCGCAGGTCGACGCAATTCCAGGGGTCGTGGCCGCTCCGACGACCCAATCCCCCGGACTTCCGTCGCCGCGGCAAGTCCGCATGGACCGCAACCCCCGCGCACGACGAAGCCCCCCGGACCCGAAGGTCCGAGGGGCTTCGCTCAGCTGAGCTGCGTCAGATCACTTGTTGATCTTGGTGACACGGCCGGCGCCGACGGTACGGCCGCCCTCGCGGATGGCGAAGCGCAGGCCCTCCTCCATGGCGATGGGCTGGATCAGCTCGACGCTCATCTCGGTGTTGTCGCCGGGCATGACCATCTCGGTGCCCTCGGGCAGCGTGACGACGCCGGTGACGTCCGTGGTGCGGAAGTAGAACTGCGGACGGTAGTTGTTGAAGAACGGCGTGTGACGGCCACCCTCCTCCTTGGACAGGATGTACGCCTGGCCCTCGAACTCCGTGTGCGGCGTGGTCGAACCGGGAGCGATGATGACCATGCCCCGCTCGACGTCCTCACGCTTGGTGCCACGGAGCAGCAGGCCCACGTTCTCGCCGGCCTGGCCCTCGTCGAGCAGCTTGCGGAACATCTCGATGCCCGTGACCGTCGTGGTCTGCTTCGTGTCGCGGATGCCGACGATGTCGACGGTCTCGTTGACCTTGATGATGCCGCGCTCGATACGACCCGTGATGACGGTGCCACGACCGGTGATCGTGAAGACGTCCTCGACCGGCATGAGGAACGGCTTCTCCGTCTCACGCGGCGGCATCGGGATGTAGTCGTCAACGGCGGCCATGAGCTCGGCGATCGAGTCGCCCCACTTGGCGTCGCCCTGGAGCGCGGGGTGCGCGGCGACGCGGACGATCGGGACGTTGTCGCCGTCGAACTCCTGGTCGCTCAGCAGCTCGCGGACCTCCATCTCGACGAGCTCGAGGATCTCCTCGTCGTCGACCATGTCGCACTTGTTGAGCGCGACAACCATCGACGGGACGCCGACCTGGCGGGCGAGCAGCACGTGCTCACGCGTCTGGGGCATGGGGCCGTCGGTCGCGGCGACCACGAGGATCGCGCCGTCCATCTGCGCCGCACCCGTGATCATGTTCTTGACATAGTCCGCGTGACCCGGGCAGTCGACGTGCGCGTAGTGGCGGTTCTCGGTCTGGTACTCGACGTGCGAGATGGAGATCGTGATGCCGCGCTGGCGCTCCTCGGGAGCCTTGTCGATCTGGTCGAAGGCCGAGGCCTCGTTCAGGTCGGGGTACTTGTCGTGCAGCACCTTCGTGATCGCCGCGGTCAAGGTCGTCTTGCCGTGGTCGATGTGTCCGATGGTGCCGATGTTCATGTGCGGCTTGGTCCGCTCGAACTTCGCCTTAGCCACTGGGGCTCCTTCTGGGTTGTGATGGTGCTGACTGTGAAAGCCGTCGGGCCCCGCGTGGGAAACCTCAGGCCACCTTAGGGGATGGGTACTGCCGAGTGGTGGTGGGGCCGAGGCCCCCGCGGACTACTCGCCGCGGACCTTCTTGATGATCTCCTCCGCGACGGCCTTGGGGACCTCCGCGTACGAGTCGAACTGCATCGAGTACGAGGCGCGACCCGAGGTCTTCGACCGCAGGTCACCGACGTAGCCGAACATCTCCGAGAGCGGCACGAGCGCCTTGATGACCTTCGCACCGCCGTAGCCCTCGTCCATGGACGAGACCTGACCTCGACGGGAGTTGATGTCACCGATCACGTCGCCCATGTAGTCGTCGGGCGTCGTGACCTCGACGGAGAACACCGGCTCGAGCAGGACCGGGCCGGCCTTGCGCGCGGCCTCCTTGAAGGCCATGTTGCCGGCCAGCTTGAACGCGAGCTCGCTGGAGTCGACGTCGTGGTAGGCGCCGTCCTCCAGGGTGAACTTGACGTCGACCATGGGGTAACCGGCGAGGACGCCGAACTCCATGGCGGCCTGTCCACCCGCGTCGACCGACGGGATGTACTCGCGCGGGACGCGACCACCGGAGACCTCGTTGACGAACTCGTAGCCACCCTCGCCGCCGGCCTCGGGGCCGTTGGGCGCGATGCCGATGACGACCTTCGCGAACTGACCCGAGCCACCGGTCTGCTTCTTGTGGGTGTAGCTGTGACCGGTGACCGTCTTCTTGATGGTCTCGCGGTACGCGACCTGCGGCTTGCCGACGTTGGCCTCGACGTTGAACTCGCGCTTCATGCGATCGACGAGGATGTCGAGGTGGAGCTCGCCCATGCCGGCGATGATGGTCTGACCCGTCTCTTCGTCGGTGTGGACCTGGAACGTCGGGTCCTCCTCGGCGAGCTTCTGGATCGCGACGCCGAGCTTCTCCTGGTCGCTCTTGGTCTTGGGCTCGATCGCGACCTGGATGACCGGGTCGGGGAACGTCATCGACTCCAGCACGATGGGGTTGGCCGAGTCGGCCAGCGTCTCGCCCGTGGTGGTGTCCTTGAGGCCCATGACGGCCACGATCTGGCCGGCGCCGACCGACGCGATCTCCTCACGCTTGTTGGCGTGCATCTGGTAGACCTTACCGATCCGCTCCTTGCGGCCCTTGGTCACGTTGAGGACCTGGGTGCCCGCCTCGAGGCGGCCGGAGTAGACGCGCACGAACGTGAGCTTGCCGAGGTGCGGGTCGGTCGCGATCTTGAACGCCAGGCCCGAGAAGGGCACGTCGTCGGACGGCTCGCGGGTGTCGTTCTTGCTCTCGTCCTTCGGGTCGAGGCCGACGATGGCGCCGACGTCGATGGGCGAGGGCAGGTAGGCGACGACGGCGTCGAGCAGGGGCTGGACGCCCTTGTTCTTGAACGCCGTGCCGCACAGGACGGGGTTGAGCTTCGCGGCCAGGGTGGCGCGACGGATGGCGGCCTGCAGCACCTCGACCGAGATGTCGGCGCCGTCGAGGAACAGCTCGGCGATCTCGTCGTCGACGTCGGACAGCGTCTCGAGCAGGTTCTCGCGGCCCTCGGCAGCGGCGTCGGCCAGGTCGGCCGGGATCTCCTCGACCGTGTAGTCCTCACCGATCGTGGTCTCGCCGCGCCAGGTCAGGGCACGCATGCCGACCAGGTCGACGACGCCCAGGAAGTCCTGCTCGGCGCCGATCGGGATCTGCAGGACGAGCGCGGTGGCACCGAGGCGCTCACGGATCGTCTTGACGCAGAAGTCGAACGAGGCGCCCGTGCGGTCGAGCTTGTTGACGAAGCACATGCGCGGGACGCCGTACTTGTCGGCCTGACGCCAGACGGTCTCGGACTGCGGCTCGACGCCGGCGACACCGTCGAAGACGGCGACGGCGCCGTCGAGGACGCGCAGCGAGCGCTCGACCTCGACCGTGAAGTCGACGTGGCCGGGGGTGTCGATGATGTTGATCTGGTGGTTCTTCCACCAGCAGGTCGTCGCGGCCGACGTGATCGTGATGCCGCGCTCCTGCTCCTGCTCCATCCAGTCCATCGTGGCGCCGCCGTCGTGGACTTCACCGATCTTGTAGTTGATGCCGGTGTAGAAGAGGATGCGCTCGGTGGTGGTGGTCTTGCCGGCATCGATGTGCGCCATGATGCCGATGTTGCGGACCCGGGTGAGGTCGGTGGTGAGTTCGGTAGCCACTACGTGAGCTCTCTCTTGATCGTGGAACAGATGGTGGTGCGGGCGGGGCCGGACCGGCCCCGCCCTGCAGCGTTGATTACCAGCGGTAGTGCGCGAACGCGCGGTTGGCCTCAGCCATCTTGTGCGTGTCCTCGCGCTTCTTGACGGCTCCGCCGAGGCCGTTGCTGGCGTCGAGGATCTCGTTCTGGAGGCGCTCGGCCATGGTCTTCTCACGACGCTCGCCGGCGTACTTGACGAGCCAACGCATCGCGAGGGTCGTCTGACGGGCCGGGCGGACCTCGATCGGGACCTGGTAGGTCGCGCCACCGACGCGGCGGCTCTTGACCTCGAGGCTCGGGCGGACGTTGTCGAGCGCGCGCTTGAGCGTGATGACCGGATCGGTGGCGTTCTTCTCACGAGCGCCCTCGAGCGCGGAGTAGACGATGCGCTGAGCGGTCTGCTTCTTGCCGTCGACGAGGATCTTGTTGATCAGCTGCGTGACGATCTGGCTGCTGTAGACCGGATCGGTCTCGGGGATGCGCTTGGTGGCGGGACCCTTGCGAGGCATTAGCTCTTCTCCTTCTTCGCACCGTAACGGCTGCGAGCCTGCTTGCGACCCTTGACGCCCTGGGTGTCGAGCGAGCCACGGACGATCTTGTAGCGGACGCCGGGGAGGTCCTTCACACGACCACCACGGACGAGCACGATCGAGTGCTCCTGGAGGTTGTGGCCCTCGCCGGGGATGTACGCGGTGACCTCGGTACCCGAGGAGAGCTTGACGCGCGCAACCTTGCGGAGCGCGGAGTTCGGCTTCTTCGGCGTGGTCGTGTACACGCGGGTGCACACCCCACGACGCTGCGGCGACCCCTTGAGGGCCGGCGTGCTGGTCTTGACCACTTTGGACTGGCGGCCCTTGCGGACCAGCTGATTGATCGTGGGCACTACGCGACATCCTTCTTCTCGACTGAGCGTCTCGACTCTTGATGCACTCGCCATCGGTCCCGGCGGATACGAAGATCCGGGCGTTCGGGACGACAGGATGTGTGCATCGGTCTGGTTGATCCAGACACGGCTTCCAAGACTACCCGCCGCAACAGGACGGGTCAAAACGCCGAGGTGCCCGGTCTTCCGGCGCGATCGTGCTCGTCGCGATCAGGGCAGGGTCACGTCCCGGGGCGTCGCGCCCCGGACGCGCTCCAGGGCGGTCATGACGTGGTAGACCACGATCGCCGCGACGGTGCCGAGCGCGATGCCGTTGAACTCCAGGTCGCCGGCCGTGAAGGTGAAGTTGGCGATGCCGACGACCAGCGCGGTGGCCGCCGTGAACTGGTTGGCGGGGCGGGAGAAGTCGACGTGGTTGTCGATCCAGATCTTGATGCCGATCACGCCGATCAGGCCGTACAGCGCGGTCGTCACCCCACCCAGGACACCCGAGGGGATCGTGTTCACGAGGGCGCCGACCTTGGGCAGGAAGCCGAGCGCGACCGCGAAGATGCCGGCAACCCAGTACGCCGCGGTCGAGTACACCTTGGTGGCGGCCATGACGCCGATGTTCTCGCCGTACGTCGTGGTACCGGACCCGCCGCCGAGCCCGGCGACCGTGGTCGCGAGGCCGTCGGCCAGGAGTGCCCGCCCCGTGCGCTCGTTGAGGGCGGGGTCGGTCAGGTGGGCGACGCTGCGGACGTGGCCCACGTTCTCGGCCACGAGCACCAGGACCACGGGGATGAAGGCGGGCAGTACCGACCACGCCACGGTGGGGGTCGAGAAGTCCGGCAGGCCGATCCAGGCCGCCTTCTCGACCGGCGCGAAGTCGACCTGGTCCGCGACGACCGCGGCGACGTAGCCGATCACGACGCCGAAGAAGATCGACAGCCGGGCGACCAGGCCGCGGAACACGACGGTCCAGAGGATCACCGCCGTCAGGGTGACGAGGGCGACCCACGGCGCCTTCTCGAAGTTGTCCTTCGCGACGGGCGCCAGGTTGAGGCCGATCAGCGCCACGATCGCGCCGGCCACGACGGGCGGCATGAGCCAGTCGATCCAGCCGGTGCCCGTCACGGTGACGAGCGCGCCGACCAGGGCCAGGAGGACGCCGACCGCGACGATGCCGAACAGGGCTCCGCCCGGGCCGGCGTCGGAGGCGGTTGCGGCCGTGATGGGCGCGATGAAGGCGAACGACGAGCCCAGGTAGCTCGGCAGGCGGTTGCCCGTGATGACGAGGAAGAGGATCGTGCCGACACCCGAGAAGAACAGGGTCGTGGTGGCCGGGAAGCCGGTCAGGATCGGCACGAGGAACGTCGCGCCGAACATCGCGACGACGTGCTGGAGGCCGAGCCCGATCGTGGCGGGCCAGGCGAGCCGCTCGTCGGGGCGCACGATGTCGCCCTCGGCGATCGCGCGGCCGCCGTCGCCGTGCAGCTTCCAGGTCAAGGCTGTCTTCAGGGACATGGGCACATGATGGCGAACCCCAGGCCCATCCGGCCCGCACGACGCGCCGGTGGGAGCAGCGTCACGGCACGAGCGGGCCGCGCACCAGGTCGCGGCCCGCGCCGGACGTCGTCAGGCGCTCCCGCTCGACACGGCCCCAGAGACCGAGGTAGAGGTCGATCGCCGTGCCGCTGACCTCGCCGTCGGCATCGGCGTCCGCCTCGCCGGCGAACAGCAGGATCGGGGTCCGCATCGCGTCCGGCGACTCCCCCACGACCCACGTGCGCCCCGTGTCGGTCGCGACGAAACGCACGCGACCCTCGAGATGGGGGCGCTGGCCCCGCGCCGTCATGCGCGGCAGGAAGACCCCGAGGACCTCGTCGACCCCGTCCGCGGCCAGCTCCGGCGAGATCGGCGTGCCGTCGGGTCCGAGTCCGAGCGCCAGACCGGCGTCAACGACGTGGATCGTCGTCTCGTGCGTCTGCCGCCGCGGCCAGAACGCGGCAGTCTCGTGGACCCGGGCGAAGTTCGGGGTCGGCTCGTCGGCCGACACCGCCCGCACGACCTCGAGGAGGGCGGCGGCCGTGGGGGCGTACCAGTCGGCGCGCGGCTCGGTGATCGTGACCCCGACCGGCTCGTCGAGCCGCTGGCCCGACAGCAGGATCGATGCCGACCACCGGTGCATCGTGCCGAGGTGGCCCGTGAGGTCGTCGACGGTCCAGCCGGGACAGCTCGGCACGGGCTCGTTGCCGAACGCGGCGTCCGCCAGCTCGGCATAACGCTGCATCGCCGTCGCGAGCTCGAGGACGTGGTCCATGCAGGACTCCTGGTGAGGGGAAGAGGAACGTGCGTAGTCTCGCGCCTCCGCGCGGCGCGCGCTGCCGGATCGTCAGGATCGTGACGAGATCGGCCCCGGGGAGGTGTTCCGAGGTTGGCGCCACGGGGCGCGGTGGGTGGCTGCCGCTAGGGTTGGCCCGGATCTCACAGAGGTCGTTCGTCTGGAGGTGGGGGCATGGGTCGCTGGAGGCGCGTCGCGTCGGCAGCTCTGTCGGCAGCAGTGGTCACCGGGGCCCTCGCGGGTTGCCAGATCGGCTCGGGCAACCCGGGCGGCCCCCCGGGGTCAGCCTCGGCGCCCGGCGAGATCACGGCACACGAGGCTGGTCCGGAGTCCCCCATCGTCGACGGCCTCACGGTTCCGGAAGGGGCCGTGCAGCTCGGTCCGCTCGCCCGGTACCGGAGCGACCGCATCATCGAGGCCTACCAGCCCGACCTCACGGTGGCCCTGACCCGTCAGGGCGTCTCCGACGCCGTCTCCGCCGCGCGCGCGAACCCCGACGGCGAGCTGCAGCCCACGCCCCCCGTCATCACCAAGTCCGGTCGCCCCGACGACGACACGTTCGCCCTGCTCGAGGAGCCGCCGCCGGCCGACATCACGGTCGCGGCCATCCGTCTCGACGCCGACACCTCGGCCGGCAAGTCGGCGGCCGTGCAAGCCGTCGTCGCGCAGATCGCGGCGCTGCTCCCGGACGCCGACGTCGATCCCGACGACTTCGCGAGCTACTGCACCGTGGTCGACGACCGTGTCACGGGGTGCGAGCTCGAGGTCGAGGGCGTCACCGCCGACGACCGCAACCTGGCCATCTCGATGTTCGTCGACCCGGGCAACCCCGAGACCCGGATCTCGGCCCCCTCGAGCCTGGCGCGTCCGGTCATGGAGGTCCGGGTCCAGGACTTCAGCGACCCCCGGGTCGAGCGCGCCGCCGACGACAACTCCGACGACGAGGAGCCGGCGGCTCCGGATCCGGTCCAGGGCGAGCTCGACGACGTCATCTGGCCGGCGATGGACACCGAGGCGCCCGCCGACACCCCGCTGCTCAACGGCTGGGTCGCCCCGAAGGGCACGTTGATCCTGCTCAGCTCCTACCAGCCCGGATTCGTGTCGCTGCACGTCCCCAGCAGCTCGGAGGCGCGGGAGATCGCCCGCTCCTACGTCGAGTCGCTCTCGCCCGACGTCCCCGTCACGCTCGACTCCTACGAGGGCCTTAACGAGGTCGACGTGACGTTCTCGGCCACGGCGCCCGACGGCGAACGGGCCGTAGCGACGCACGTCATCACGGCGCGCGGCAACTACGTGATGCTGTTCCACTCGCCCGCGAGCTGATCCAGGCGTCCGAGCACGTGCTCGACGACGGGCAGCAGGGGCCGGCCGTCGGCGATCTCGGCCACGGGCAGCCACAGCGCGAGATCGGTCGTGCCATCGGTCTCCACGACGCGCGGCACGGCCTCGGGGTCGACCCGGCACGCGTAGAGCAGGTGGACACCGTGGTAGTCCTCCCAGGCGTCGCCGCGACCGGGCGAGACGGTGTGCACGTCGTGCACCTCCACGAGCCGCTGCTCCAGGACCTCGAGCCCGGTCTCCTCGTGGATCTCGCGCCGCACGGCGTCGTCCGGCGACTCCCCGTGGTCGACTCCCCCACCCGGGAGAGCCCACCAACCGGCCGGATAGCCGATCGGCGAGACGCGCGTGATGAGCAGCTCGCGCTGCTCCCGCTCGCGCACCGCGATCCCGTAGGCGCCGAGACGCTGCGTGCGACGGATCTGGTCAGGCTGGTCCACGTCCCTCAGGATGTCACCTGACCGGGGGGTCGTTACAGTCGGTGCGATGTCCGCACTGGCCCCCTTGCCCGTCTCGCCGTCGGGCCCGAAGGAGCGCGTCGCCTATCTCGACAACGCGCGGTACTGGGTCATGCTCCTGGTCGTGATCGGCCACTGCCTCACCGAGCTCGTCGTGATGGACTCTGCCCGGGGCGTGTACACGTGGATCTACGCGTTCCACATGCCGTTCTTCATCCTGATCTCCGGGTACACCGCGCGGCACTACGTCGGCGACGTGCGTCAGATCCGTCGCATCGTCAGCACCCTCGTCGTGCCGTACCTGCTGGTCGAGCTCAGCCTGCAGCTCATCACCCGCCACTACACGGGCGAGCCTGCTCAGCTCATGGTGCTCTCGCCCCAGTGGATCGGCTGGTTCATGGCGGCGCTGATCCTGTGGCGACTCACGACACCGATCTGGCGTGCCCTCCGGTACCCCATCACGACCTCGATCCTCATCTCGCTCGGCTCCGGCCTGATCGACATCCCCAACGTCCTGGCGATCCACAAGACCGTTGCTCTGCTGCCGTTCTACGTCATCGGCCTGCACATGACGCGGGAGCACTTCCTGCGTCTCGGCACGATGCGGATCCGTGCCGCGTCGGCCGTGCTGCTGGCGGGGCTGTTCGTGCTCTGCCAGCTCGTACGCTTCCCGGACGCCAAGGAATGGCTGCTCTGGAAGCACAGCTACGTCGACCTCGACACCACGTTCGCCGAGGGCCTCCTGGTCCGTGCCGGCCTGATCGCGCTCGGGCTCCTGATGACGTTCGCGGCCCTGTCGCTCGTGCCCCGCGGTCGCTCGTGGACCACGTCCTTCGGCGAGCGCACGTTCTACTGCTACCTGCTGCACGGCTTCGTCATCATCTGGCTCGACCGGCACTACCACCTGTGGGACAAGCTCGAGCCGTACGGCGCCACCGCCGTGGCGGGTCTGATCGTCGCGGCGATCCTGCTGGCCAACCTGCTCATGACACCGCCCTTCGCCCGCGTGTTCCGTCCGCTCTTCGAGCCCAAGCTCACCTGGATGTTCCGGCCCATCGACGAGTCCCCCCAGGTCAAGATCCCCGTCTGACGGCGGTGCCGGCCGATCGACGACGGAACTCCCGGGGTCGTGGTCGCCCCGGCGACCACGATCCCTGGATCTCGAGGTGCTCGCCGACCGAGCTCCCGGGCTCGTGGCTGCGGTCGCGACCATGATCCCTGGATCTCGGTCGTCCCCTCCACAGGGGCAGTCCGTCCACCATGAGTCGGATGCTCCTGGCGGCCCGCCCGTCCACGCGCTTCGCTCGCGTCATGACCGTTCTCCGCGCCGCCGATGCCTTCGCCACCTACGGTCGAGGCGCGGTTCGACACGCGGTCAGGTCGGACCGCTGGCAGCGTCCGGTCCGGGGCGTCTACGTCACCCACAACGGTCCCCTGAGCAGCACGGACCGCCTGTGGGTCGCGCTGCTCGCGTGCCCGAACGACTCGGCGTTGTCGGGCGCCACGGCCCTCGAGCTGCACGGTCTCTCCGGCTTCGACGACCCTCGGACCTTCGTCACGATCCCTGATGGCGCCGACCGTCCCCATCCCTTGCCGCCCTCGCTCCCCGAGCTCGTCATCCACCGCAGCGAACGGCTCGGCGACCGCGACGTCCACCCGGTCCGCCGCCCTCGGCAGACGCGGGTCGAACGGAATCTGATCGACCACGCCTCCTGGAGCACGTCCGATCGCCATGCGCGCGCCGCCGTGCTTGCGGCGTTCCAGCAGGGACTGGTCCGGGCGTCCGACGTGCTTGCCGCGGTGGACCGGCGTCCGACCGCGCGTCGCGTGGGTCTGGTCCGCGAGTCCGTGCTCGACGCCGTCGGGGGCATCCAGTCGCTGCCGGAGAAGGACTTCGACGACCTCGTCCTCCTGGCGGGGCTTCCGCGGCCGAGCCGTCAGCGTGCGGTGCGGGGCAGGGACGGCCGGTACTACCTGGACGTGGAGTGGGCGGAGCACGGGGTCGCCGTCGAGGTCCACGGGCTGCCGCACCACGGCATCGTGCAGTGGTCGGCGGACCTGGTCCGTGCCAACGAGATCGTCATCGACGGTCCACGCCTGCTGATCTTCACGTCCTACGTCATCCGTCACGAGCCCGGGCTGGTGCTCGACCAACTCGTCCGCGCCCTGCGATCGGGGGGATGGACCGGGACGCCCCGGCCCGTCGCGACCCGACCGAGCCGCTGGCCGGCTCCCCAGCACCGGACCCGCTGACAGCGACGGAGCTCCCGGGTTGACGGTCGCCCGCACGACCACGACCCCGGGGACCTCCGTCGTCGTGCGGGCGAACTCCTGGGAGCACGGTTGCCTCCGCGACCACGACCCCCGGAGCTCCGTCGTCGGTCCTCGCGGGAGGGTGACGCACGAGGGCCCCGGGTCCGCCGTGTGGCGGTCCCGGGGCCCTTCTCAGGCGATCAGCGAGCGATCAGTTCTCGTAGGAGGTGTAGTCGTACGAGTCGACCTGCACACCCTCGGTCTGGCCGAAGTTGTAGTCGTAGCCCTCGTAGCCCGAGACCGCGTACGCGTTCTGGCGGGCCTCCTCGGTCGGCTCGACCGCGATGTTGCGGTAACGCTCCAGGCCGGTGCCGGCCGGGATGAGCTTGCCGATGATGATGTTCTCCTTGAGGCCACGCAGCCAGTCCGACTTGCCGTGGATCGCCGCGTCGGTGAGGACGCGGGTGGTCTCCTGGAACGACGCCGCCGACAGCCACGACTCGACGGCCAGCGAGGCCTTCGTGATCCCCATGAGCACCGGACGGCCCGAGGCCGGCGTGCCACCCTCGGCGACGACGCGACGGTTCTCGGCCTCGAACGAGGCCCGGTCGACCAGGTCGCCCGGGATCAGGTTCGAGTCGCTCTGCTCGATGACCGTCACGCGACGGAGCATCTGGCGCACGATGATCTCGATGTGCTTGTCGTGGATCGCCACGCCCTGGCTGCGGTAGACCTCCTGAACCTCGTCCACGAGGTGCTCCTGCGCCTTGCGGACACCCAGGATGCGCAGGACCTCCTGCGGGTCGGGCGTGCCGTGGGTGAGCTGGTCGCCCACCTCGACGTGCTGACCGTCGGTGATCTGCAGACGCGAACGCTTCGTGACCGGGTACTCCAGCGGCTCCGTGCCATCATCGGGCGTGACGACGAGCTTGCGCATCGCCTCGGAGTCGTCGATCTGGACACGACCGGCAACCTCGGTGATCGGCGCCTTGCCCTTGGGCTGACGCGCCTCGAACAGCTCGACGACGCGCGGCAGACCGTGCGTGATGTCGTCACCGGCCACACCACCGGTGTGGAAGGTACGCATCGTGAGCTGCGTGCCGGGCTCACCGATCGACTGGGCCGCGATGGTGCCGACGGCCTCGCCGATGTCGACGAGCTTGCCGGTGGCGAGCGAGCGGCCGTAGCACTTGGCGCAGCTGCCGGCGGCGGCCTCGCAGGTCAGGACCGTGCGGACCCGAACATCCTCGAGACCAGCGGCGATCAGGCGATCGATGTCGTCGTCGCCGATGTCCTCGCCCGCACCGATCAGGATCTCGCCGCTCTTCGGGTCGACGATGTCGGTGGCCGACGCACGGGCGTAGATCGAGGTCTCGACGTGCTCGTGGGGCACCAGGGTGCCGTCCTCGAGCTTCTCGGCGATCTTCTTGGGAAGACCGCGCTCGGTGCCGCAGTCGGGCTCGCGGATGATGACGTCCTGGCTGACGTCGACGAGTCGACGCGTCAGGTAGCCCGAGTCGGCCGTGCGCAGCGCGGTGTCGGCCAGACCCTTACGAGCACCGTGGGTCGCGATGAAGTACTCGACGACCGACAGGCCCTCCCGGTAGTTCGACTTGATCGGACGCGGGATGATCTCGCCCTTGGGGTTGGCCACGAGGCCACGCATGGCGGCGATCTGACGCAGCTGCATCATGTTTCCGCGAGCACCCGAGTTGACCATCATGTAGATGGGGTTGTCGACGTGGAAGTTCTCGTTCATCGCCTCCGCGACCTCGGCCGTGGCCTGGGTCCAGATCTCGATGAGCTCCTGACGACGCTCGTCCTCGGTGATCAGACCGCGGTCGAACTGCTTCTGGACCTTGGCGGCGAGGTCCTCGTAACGCGCGAGGATCTCGGGCTTGGAGTCCGGGCTCACGACGTCGTCCATCGAGATCGTGACGCCCGAGCGCGTGGCCCAGTGGAAGCCCGTGTCCTTCAGCGCGTCGAGCGCGTTGGCCACGTCGACCTTGCTGTACCGCTCGGCCAGAGCGTTGACGATGACGCCGAGCTCCTTCTTGCCGACCTGGTAGTTGACGAACTCGAAGTCCTCCGGGAGCGCCTCGTTGAAGATCGCGCGACCGAGGGTCGTCTGCTTCGTCGCACCGTCGATGCGGATCGAGACCTTGCTCTGCAGCGTGATCTCGCGACGGTCGAAGGCCATGATCGCCTCGGCCATCGAGCCGAAGCTGCGGCCCTCGCCGATGTGGCCGTCACGATCGAGGGTCAGGAAGTACAGACCGATGATCATGTCCTGGGTCGGCATCGTGACCGGGCGGCCGTCGGACGGCTTCAGGATGTTGTTGGTCGACAGCATCAGGATGCGGGCCTCGGCCTGCGCCTCGGCCGACAGCGGGAGGTGCACGGCCATCTGGTCACCGTCGAAGTCGGCGTTGAAGGCCGAGCAGACGAGCGGG
>JAHEXN010000273.1 GCA_023252095.1 Actinomycetes bacterium
GGACCGATCCGCAGCGAGGCGTCGACGTCGAGGCACACGCGGATCGTGGGGTGCCGCGCACCCAGGACGCCGTCGATCGCGTCGAGGGAGTCCAACGAGTCGACCATGACCGTGATCGCTTCACGCCGGTGGTGCTCGTCCGCGAGGTCGCGCAGGGCGGGCGCGTTGACGGTGGGGTAGGCGAGCAGGATGTCGTCGTGGCCGAGGTCGGCGAGCCAGACGCTCTCGGCGAGCGAGTAGGTCATGAGCCCACGGAACGCCTCGTGCGCGAGGGCCCGGTCGATGACCGACCGCACGCGGATCGACTTCGTGGCGACGCGAATCGGCACGCCGTCGGCGCGGCGTGCGAGGTCGGCCACGTTCGCCTCGAGCGCGACCCCGTCGAGCAGGGCCAACGGGGCCGGGAGGTCGCGCGTCGCGTGCAGGAGGTGGGCGAGGTCGGTCACGGCCTCAGTATGCCCACGGACGGGGCCGCCGTAGAAGGCTCATGCACTAGCCTTGCGGCGTGGCTTCGGCCGCACGCCCCTGTAGCTCAGTTGGTAGAGCGCTTCTCTTGTAAAGAAGATGTCGCGGGTTCGACTCCTGTCGGGGGCTCCGACTCCAGGAAGGCGCTTTGCCGACGCGGGCGTCTCGTGCAGGTCCGGGTGCGCAACTGGCGCAACCGTCCTAGATTGCTCGCCATGGTGGGGCCTACCAAGAATCCCGTCGTGCACCGTGTTGCGATGTTCGTTCTGGTCGTCGCCTGGCTGTTCGGCTGGTGCATTGTCGTCTGGGGCGCCACGGGGTCGAGCACGAAGCTCCTCGTCCAGGGTGTGGTCGTCATCGTGGGCCTGGGATACGTGCTGGTGCAGGGCTGGCGCCGTCGTCCCTGAGCGCTCCGGCCCGGCGTCTTTCGACAGGGTGAACTCTTCGTGTGACGCCCTCGCGTGCCGTGCGTCTGTCGGTGGCCCCGCCTATCGTGGAGGGCAACCGAGACGAGGAGTCGAGGATGGCGGAACCGCGGTGGGACCCGGCCCAGCTGGAGGCACGCTTCGAGCAGGTGCGCGCCCACACCGAGGCGCTGGCCGAACCCCTCTCCCCAGAGGACCAGACGGTCCAGACGATGCCCGACGTCTCGCCCACGAAGTGGCACCGCGCCCACGTCACGTGGTTCTTCGAGACCTTCCTGCTCTCCGAGGTCGAGCCCGACTTCCGGCCGTTCCAGGACCAGTACTGGTTCCTGTTCAACAGCTACTACGAGGCCGTCGGGCCGAGGTACACGCGGGCCGAGCGTGGCTACATCACCCGCCCAGGGGCGCATGACGTCGGTCAGTACCGGCAGAACGTCGACGCCCGGGTCCGTGAGCTCATCAGCACGATCGACGACGGCACGCTCGACAAGCTCGGCTCCACGATCGAGCTCGGCTTCCACCACGAGCAGCAGCACCAGGAGCTGCTGTTGATGGACATCAAGCACGTGCTCTCGGTCAATCCTCTCCGCCCGGTCTACGCGGGCACCCCCGCGCCTCGTTCGGAGCCCGACACGATGGGCTGGATCGACGTCGAGGGAGGCCTCGTCGAGGTCGGTCACGACGGCGGCGGCTTCAGCTTCGACAACGAGCTCCCGCGGCACCGTGCCTGGCTCGAGCCGTACCGCGTCGCCGACCGCCTCGTCACCAACGGCGAGTGGATGGAGTTCATGGCCGACGGCGGGTACCAGCGCCACGAGCTCTGGCTCTCCGACGGCTGGGCCAAGGTCAAGGCCGAGCAGTGGCGGTCGCCGTTCTACTGGCGCGACGACGACGGGGTCTGGTCCGAGCACACGCTGCACGGCACCCACCCAGTCGATCCCGGCCTGCCCGTCACCCACGTTAGCCACTACGAGGCCGACGCCTACGCCACGTGGCGCGGTCTGCGTCTGCCCACCGAGCCCGAGTGGGAGCACGCCGTCGTGGCCGACGGCCAGCCCGGCACGCCGGCGGAGGGATCGCCGTCGTTGCACGCGCGGTCGGCCGGGCCCGCCACGGGCCACCTGCGGCAGGTGCACGGCGACGCCTGGCAGTGGACCTCCTCGGCCTACCTGCCCTATCCAGGCTTCTCGGCACCCGACGGCGCGATCGGCGAGTACAACGGCAAGTTCATGTCGGGCCAGATGGTGCTGCGCGGCGGTTCGGCGCTCACGCCCCCGGGTCACGCGCGCCACACGTACCGCAACTTCTTCCCGGCCGGAGCGCGGTGGCCCATGACCGGGGTCCGGTTGGCCGACGGCGGAGTCCGCGCATGAGCCAGCAGCCCGAGCCCGTCGTGCGGGTCGTGCTCGACCCGGAGCGTGCCTCGAGCAGTCTCGTGGCGGACGTGCGTCGCGGACTCGGCTCGGTGCCGCGCACCCTCCCGCCCAAATGGCTGTACGACGACCGGGGCTCGGACCTGTTCGACCAGATCACGCGCCTGCCCGAGTACTACCCGACCGAGGCCGAGCGACGGCTCCTCGCCGCGCATGCCGCCGAGATCGCGAGCACCACCGGCGCGTCCACCGTGGTCGAGCTCGGCAGCGGCACGAGCGACAAGACGCGCACCCTCCTCGACGCGTTCACCGCGGGCGGGCTGCTGAGCCGTTTCGTCCCGGTCGACGTCAGCGAGACCACCCTCCGCGAGGCCGCGGTCATGCTGTCGCAGCGCTATCCCGGTCTGGCGGTCGAGCCGCTCGCGGGCGACTTCACGCTCCACCTGGGTCATCTGCCCACGGGCGACCGCAAGGTCGTGGCGTTCCTGGGCGGCACGATCGGCAACTTCTACGTCGAGGAGCGGGCTGCGTTCCTCGGTGCGCTCGCCGACTCCGTGGAGCCGGGTGACTGGCTGCTGCTCGGCACCGACGTGGTCAAGGAGGCCGACCGACTGGTCGCCGCGTACCACGACTCCGCCGGCGTCACGGAGCAGTTCATCCTCAACAGCCTCACGGTGCTCAACCGTGAGCTCGGGGCCGACTTCGATCTCGCCGCCTTCAGCTACGTGCCGTTCTGGGACCCGGCGATGGAGCGCATCGACATGAGGCTGCGGGCCGAGACCCCGCAGCGTGTCACCCTTCCTGGCGCCGACCTGGTCGTCGATCTGGCGGCCGGCGAGGAGATCCGGGTCGAGATCTCCACCAAGTTCCGGCCCGAGAAGCTGCGTCGCGAGCTCGCCGAGAGCGGCTTCACGGTCGAACACCTGTGGGCCGACGACGACTTCGCGCTCACCCTCGCCCGCCGCGACGGCTGACACGCCCGCCTGGCCGGTCGAGGGTGGAGGGTCACCGCCTGCCGGAGGGCCCGGCGTTGATCTAGCGCTTGAACTTCCACGCGTCGAGGTTTCCCTGCCACCACATCACGCCCTCGTCATCAGCCTCAAGGCTTCCGTACATGCTTCCCAGAGGCTCGCCCAGCTCGCCCGACAGGACCTCGTCCACGACGCCGTCGATCGTCCAGTCGGATTCGACCACGCGGCGCAGTCCGAGGACGAGATCGCCGTACCAGCGTGGCTGCCGGTACACGAGGCAGAGCACGTCGTCGCCGTCAGTCCACGAGCGCTCGACGTGGGTCATGAAGTCGGAGGTCGCCGGACGAGAGCGGAGTCCGAGGAGTACCCTCTCCAACACCCTCTCGGCGCGGCTCTTGTGATCCACCGTCACCTCCCTTCCGCCGGTCGTTTCGAACACTATCCGTGGCTTGAACTGCGTGTCCTCGATCGGCACATCACCAAGCAGTCCGGCGGAACCGACGGCGTGCCTTCCTCTCGGCTACGACCGCAGGACGGCGTTCAGCGAGGGCGTCGGCTGATCCGCGGTCGTGCGAGATCGGTGTTCTCGAAGATCCACGTGCTCGACTCGCGGGGCCTCGCCTCAGCCAGGTACCGACGCTGACCTCCGACGTAGCGCTGGTTGCTGGCCGCCTCCGGGTCGGCATCGTGAGGGCCGGGGAACCGAGCGTTCCCGCGCGGCACGCTGATGCTGAACGGGACATCGACCCAGATGGTGGCGTCCCACACGTCGGCCAGCTCCGGCCGCTGGAGAAAGATCCCGTCGACCAGGACGATCGCGTCGTGGGGGAGCGTGACCGGATCGGGCTCGATCGGCCGGTCTCGAGCCACGTCCCACACCGACGGCGTGACCGGCGTGCCCGCGCGGACCGGATCGACGACGCACCGTCGGAATACGTCGTAGCGATAGGACCCGCGGTAGAACCCCTCGGCGCCCTCACCGGCAGCAACTCGTCGCGCCTTGGGGTGATGGAAGCCGTCGATGCTGACCGAGACCATGGGGCGGTTCGAGTGGTCCGCCGCGTCGAGGAGCTCGCTGGCGAGATAGGTCTTCCCGGCTCCGTCGAATCCGTCGATCGCCACGAGGGCCCGCTCGCCGACGCGCACTGTCTGCAGGAGGCCGA
>JAHEXN010000029.1:0-13978 GCA_023252095.1 Actinomycetes bacterium
TGCTCAACGGGCACCTCGACGTCGTGCCGTCCGGCGATCCGGAGTCGTGGACCGGTGCCGACCCGTGGCACCTGCACGAGGACGAAGGCGTGTGGTTCGGCCGCGGCGTGTGCGACATGAAGGGCGGTGTCGTCGCGATCATCGCGGCAGCGCGGGCCGTGGCCGATGCGGGCGTCGAGCTCGTTCGGCCCTTCGCGGTGCACACCGTGATCGGCGAGGAGGACGGCGGCGTGGGCACGTTCGCGACGCTCCGCCGCGGGCACATCGGCGACGCCTGCCTGATCGCCGAGCCGACGGCACACGAGATCGTCGCGGCGAACGCGGGGTCGTTGACCTTCCGCGTCGAGGTGCCCGGGCACTCGACGCACGGCTCGATGCGGCTCGCCGGCATCAGCGCGATCGACGTGTTCGAGTCGATCCACCGGTCGCTGCGCGAGCTCGAGGCGCGCCGCAATGCTGCGCCCCCGTCGCCGTTCACCGGCACCCCGTGGCCCATCAGCGTGGGGATCCTCCAGGCAGGCGAGTGGGCGAGCACGGTGCCGGACCTCCTGGTGGCCGAGGGACGCCATGGCGTGATGCCCGGCGAGTCATTCGCCGACGCCAAGGCAGCGTTCGAGCAGGCCGTGCGGTCGGCCGACCACCCGTTCCTGCGCGAGTCGCCCGCCGTGGTCACGTGGCCCGGCGGCCACTTCGCCGCGGGGGCGCTGCCCGAGAGCCACCCGTTCCTCGGCGAGGTCTCGGACGCGCTCGGCACGTCGCCGGACGTCGTCGGCGCCCCGTACGGCTCGGACCTGCGCCTCTACCAGGCGGCCGGCATCCCCACGGTGCAGTACGGCCCCGGCGACATCCAGCACGCCCACGCCGTCGACGAGCAGGTCAGCATCCACGACGTCGTCACCGCCGCCGAGGCCTACGCCCGCCTGATCCTCACCCGCTGCACCTGACCCCGCCCGCCGCCCGCGCACGCAGGGCGGGCGGTGACGGGTTACTCGACGGTGTCGGGGCCGGTGGGCGGGGCGTCGGTGGGGGTGTCGGCGGGGTCGACGGGGGCCTGGTCGGCGACGAGGTCGGCGAGCGTGACGTAGGCCTGCGGCGTGATGGTGCCGCCGGGTGCGATGTCGATGACCTGGAGACCGACCGGGCGCCCGTCCTCGAACGTCACGAGCGTCATCTGCGCCTCACGCCGCAGGCCCGTGCCGAGGGCGAACGCGTAGATCGCGCCGCCCGTCGTGCCGGTCGTGAGCGTGACCGTGGGTTCGCCGTCGTCGCTGAGCACGACGTCGGGGCCGACCTGTCGGTGCAGGTGACCCGAGAGGACCAGGTCGACGCAGCCCGACTGCGCGAGCTCGCGCGCCGCCGCCGAGCTGTGCACCAGCGCGACCGCAACGTCGCCGTCGTCGCACGCAGCCTCGGTGAGCGCCTCGTCCTGCTCCTTGATCGCGGCGATGTTGTCGTCCTCGTCGCCCGTGTAGCCCTTCGTGAGGCCCGATGACCGGGGGTCGCTGTCGCCGATGAATCGGACGTCGTCGACCGTGACCGGCTCGCCCTTGAGGAGCTGGAAGCCCTTCTCCTCCATGTGCTTGGCGATGTTCGATCCCTGGTCGTGGTTGCCGGCGACCGCCACGATCGGCATGTCGTCGAACTCGCGCGCGAGGGAGTTGATGCTGAACTCCTCCCACGACGCCCCGTTCGAGGTGTCGTCGCCGAGGTCGAGCAGCATCGAGGCCTCGGCGTTCTCCGCGATCTGCCGGGCTGTCGGGTCGATCGCGACGTTGTCGTGACGGTCGGTCACGACGAGCGCGACGGTCTGACCCTCCTCCGGCGTGCGCACCTCGACGTCCTTGGCGGTCTCGGCCAGCTTGTCGAAGAAGTCGCTCGACTCCTGGTAGGTGCGGATCGCACCCTCGATGAGGGACTCACCGCTGCGCAGCGCAGCGCCGTCGGACACCTCGAGCCGCTCGATCAGCGGGTCGCTCGGGAGGTTGGGGAACGTCTCCGAGAGGCTCACCCACTCGACGTCGTCGTTGACCGAGGTGGGGTCGGATCGTTCGGCCACGACCAGGGCGCCGACCACGACCACACCGATGGTGGCCACGGCGAGCACGCGACGCGGCTGGGGGTGCCGCGCGTCGGCGAGGATCTGGCCACGGCGCTCGCGCCCGACGCAGACCCACGCCGTGATGAGGACCGCCCCCAGGGCCACGGCCACGCCCGCACCCCGGACGGCCGAGTCGATCCACATGTCACGCAGCGCCGCCTCGACCGCGGCGATCTCGCCGTCGGGCTGTGACGCGATGACGGCGTCGCGCGCGAGCAGCTCGTCGAGCGAGGCGACGTCGGCGTCGCCGAGCTGGATCCGCGCGCCGATGCCGAACCGCGGGTCGTCGACCGGCACCTTGACGAGCGGCAGCAAAGGTCCGAAGTCGACGACGATCTCACCGGAGTAGTCGGGACGCAGCGTGGCCTGGTGCGCGCCGATCGAGATGGAGCGCTCGGAGGACTCGAACGTGGTGCGCGCGACCGCGAGGCCGACCGGCACCACGACCGCGAGCAGCACCAGGAGAGCGAGCAGCCGCAGGAGCACCGACCGCAGGGTGGGCCGGCGGAACTGCGGCCGCTGGAACCGGGGCTTGAGCCTCACGCGGGCTCCTCCGTCCTCCACCGGGACGTGCTCCCGACGGTCGTGAGCAGCTGGGTGGCCCGGGTCAGGACGACGTAGAACGTGCGCCAGCCGGCCTCGGCCTCGCCCACCAGGGCGTCGGGCTCGGCGACGACGACCGCGTCGAACTCCAGCCCCTTGGTGTCGAGCGCGTCGAGCAGCCGCAGCCGCTCATGGGCCGCCAGCACGGGAGCGAGCTCGCGCTCGAGCACGGCGCGCAGGGCCAAGGGCGCGACGACCGCGACGGAGCCCTCGACGCGACCGAGCAGCTTCTCGGCCTCCTCGCGCACCGCGGTGGGAAGCCCGCCGCGCGGGGCCTCGAGGTGGGCCGGCTGCTCGCCCGTGCGCCGGACCCCGTCGGCGAGGTCGGCACCCGGGATGGCGCGACGTGCCACGTCGGCGGCGAGGTCGTAGATCTCGGCGGAGTTGCGGTAGTTGGTGGAGAGGCGGAACCGGTGCTCGGGCTTGCCCTCGAGCGCTTCGAGGCGCGCCTGCTCGGCCTCGGCCGGAACGGGCCACGAGGACTGCGCCGGGTCGCCGACGATGGTCCAGCTGGCGTGGCGGCCACGCCGCCCCACCATGCGCCACTGCATCGGCGAGAGGTCCTGCGCCTCGTCGATCAGGACGTGGGCGTAGCCGTCGTCCTCGATCGAGCGCGTGGCCCGGCGGTCCTCGCGCTCGCTGCGCTCGAAGCTCATGAGCTGCTTGGGGACGTCGCCGTCGTCGTCGATCTGGGCCGGCACCTCGCCCAGCAGGTAGCGCAGCTCGTCGACGAGCGGAACGTCCTCGATGCTGGGCGACTCGGCCTGCCAGGACGCCTTCAACGCGTCGAGCTCCTCGCGCCGGAACGCGCCGTGAGAGATGTCGGTGATGCGCTCGCGCAGCGTGCCCCACAGCTCGACGGCGTCGCGCTCGGGCCACCAGGCCTCGACGAACGAGACGAAGCGGTGGTCGTCGACGAGCTCCTCGAGGAAGCCCTCGCGCCCCTTCTCGAGGGCTCGCTCGCCGTTGACCTGCTGCCAGAGCGCCTCGGCCAGCACCGCCGGGACCCGCGGCACGGCGCGGTTGTAGGAAGCCTGGTGCAGGAGGTGACGCCGCAGGCCCGCGAGCCGGCGCTCGTCGAGCCGCAGCACGTCGTCCTTGTAGAAGTAGCGGTACTCGGTGGGCTCGCCCGGTGCGGCCTCGGTGGCCAGGCGGCGCAGCACACGCACCATGCGCTGGGAGCCCTTCGCGGCCGCGGCGACCGGCTCGTCGTGACGGCCGGACTTGACGCCGTCGACGACCTCACCGAGCGAGCGCAGGGTCACGCTGGTCTCGCCGAGGCTCGGCAGCACGCGCTCGATGTAGGCCATGAAGACGCCCGAGGGCCCCACGACGAGCACGCCACCGGACTCGAACCGGCGCCGCTCGGTGTAGAGCAGGTAGGCCGCTCGGTGCAGCGCGACGACGGTCTTGCCCGTGCCCGGCCCGCCACCGATGATCGTGGCTCCGCGGCTGGGCGCCCGGATCGCGTCGTCCTGCTCCTTCTGGATCGTGGCGACGACCGAGTGCATCGTGGCGTCGCGGGCGCGCGACATGCTGGCGAGCAGCGCGCCCTCGCCCACCACGACCATGTCGTCGGGGGCGGAGTCGGCGTCGAGCAGGTCGTCCTCGACCCCGACGACCGTGCTGCCCGAGCAGCGCAGGACGCGGCGGCGGACGACGCCGGCCGGGTCGGCCGCCGTGGCCTGGTAGAACACCGAGGCGGCCGGCGCGCGCCAGTCGACCACGAGGATCTCGCGATCCGCGTCGCGCACGCCGATGCGGCCGACGTACCGGCGGTCGCCCGAGGCGAGGTCGAGTCGGCCGAAGACCAGGCCGTCGTGGGCCGCGTTGAGAGCCGTGAGCCGGCGCGTGGCCTGGAACACCATGGCGTCACGCTCGACGAGACCGCCTTCGTGGCCGACGTGGCCACGCGCATAGCCCTCCTTGACGAGGGCGCGTGCGACGTCGGCGGACGCGTCGAGCCGTTCGTACACGGTGTCGACGTAGGACTGCTCGGACGCGATCTCGCGTTGGGCAGCAGCAGGTGAGGTCACCGGTCTCCTCAGACGTTCAGGGCGAGCAGTCCAGTGTAATCGCCGGAGCCGACACCCGCGCCCACGCGCGATGAACGACCTCGGTCAGTAGCGCAGGTCGCGGGGCGTGATCGTGACCGGGAACGGCAGAGCCGCGGTCCACGTCTCGTCGGCCGCGACCCGGGCGACCTCGACGTACCGGCTGGCCTCGAGCTCGTGGACCGCAAGCTCGAGGGTGTCGGCGTCGACGATCCAGTACGAGGGGACACCGGCCCGCTCGTACCGCTCCTTCTTGACCTGGAGGTCGACCCGGCGGGTGGATGGTGAGAGGACCTCGACGGCGAGCAGCGGAGGTGCCGGCAGGTTGAGCTCGCTGAACGCCGACGCCGGAGCCACGAGCACGTCGGGCTCGACGACGGTGTCGTCGGCAAGCACGACGTCGAGCGGCGCCACGTGCACCTTGAGGTGCTCAGGAGCAGCATCACGGAGCACCATCGCGAGGCTGACCAGCACCCCCTGGTGCGCGGGTCGCGGGGCCGCGTTCACGAACAGGACCCCGTCGATGACCTCGTACCGCTTGCCGTCATCGGGCAGGGCATTGCGGTCCGCGACGGTCCAGGGACCGGGAACCTGCAACGTCTCCATGAGACTCATGGTGCCTCACCTCCGCCCGCTCGACCATGCCCCGAGCCTCGGACATGACCGTCAGGTCGTCCACCCGTGGTCCACAGGTGGCCGGGCCTCAGCGCTTGCGACTCAGGAACGCGAGCATCGCCTCGCGCGCCTCGTCACTGCCGAAGAGCCGCGCCGACTGCTCCGCCACGTGGTCGCCGAGCGCGTCGATGCGGGCGACGACGTCGTGGTTGAGCAGCTCCTTGGTCTCGCGGAACCCCTGGGCGTGTCCCTGGGCCAGGTCGGCCAGTACCGCGGCGAGCGCGTCGTCGAGCTCGGCGTCCGGCACGGCGCGCGTGACCAGGCCCGCGGCCGACGCCTCGGCCGCGGTGAAGGTGCGCCCCGTGAGGAACACGTCCGCGGCGAACCGGGGGGCGAGCCGCTCCAGCAGGCTCAGCGAGATCGTGGCCGCGGCGACCGCGATCCGTACCTCGGTCAGCGCGAACGTGACCGACTCCCCCGCCAGCACGATGTCGGCGGCGCCAACGATGCCCAGTCCGCCCGCGCGCACGGGGCCGCCGAGCACGACCACGACGGGCTTGGCCGACGTGACGATCCGGCGCTGCAGGTCGACGATCGCGCGGGTGCCCTCCTCCATGCTCCCGCTCGATGCCTCCGACAGGTCGGCGCCGGAGCAGAACACGCGGTGTGCCGAGCGGATCACGACGACCTTCGCGTCGGGATCGCCCTCGGCGCTCGCGAGGTGCTCACGCAGCTCGCCGACGAGCTGGCGGCTCAGCGCGTTGCGGTTGTGCTCGCTGTCGAGCGTGATGGTCGCGACGCCGTCGGTGACGTCCAAGTGCACGAGTTCAGACATGGGGATCCTTCGATCGGGGCCGCGGACCGCTGATCGAGTTTCCCGAGGAACGAGGGAAGTATCGAGATCACCGTGACCAGGTCTCGATACGGGCCCTCGTCCCTCGGGCCCACTCGACCAGCGGATTCTCGGGTCAGTAGGACTTCGGCAGGCCGAGGGAGAACTGCGCCACGAAGTTGAGCGCCATCTCCCGGCTGACTGGAGCGATGTTGGAGAGCCGCGACGACGCGACGGCCTGCACGAGGCCGTACTCGTTCGCGAGCCCGTTGCCGCCATGGGTCTGGATGGCCTGGTCGACGGCCTTGGCCGCCGCCTCGCCCGCCGCGACCTTGGCCATGTTGGCGGCCTCGCCCGCGCCGAGGAGGTCGCCGGCGGAGTAGAGCGCGGCGGCCTTCTGCGTCAGCAGCCGGGCCATCTCGACGTCGATGTGCAGCCGTGCGAGCGGGTGCGCGATCGCCTGGTGTGCGCCGATCGGCTTGCCCCACACCTCGCGGTCCTTGGCGTACGCGACGGCCTTCCGGATCGCCCAGCGGGCCGTGCCCGTGGCCATCGACGCGGCCATGATGCGCTCCGGGTTGAGGCCCGCGAAGAGCTGCTCGAGCCCCGCGTCCTCCGAGCCGATCAGCGCGTCGGCCGGGATGCGCACGTCGTCGAAGAACAACGTGAACTGCTTCTCCGGGCTGATGACGCCCATGTCGATGACCTGCGCCGTGAAGCCCTCGGCATCGGTCGGCACCATGAACAGCGCCGGCTTGAGCTTGCCGGTCTTCGCGTCGGAGCGGCGCGCGACGACGAGCAGGTGGCTCGCCTCGTCGACACCCGAGATGTAGGTCTTGCGGCCGTTGAGGACCCAGCTGCCGTCCTCGGCCTTCGCGGCGTTCGTGACGATGTTGTGCGAGTTCGACCCGGCGTCGGGCTCGGTGATGCTGAAGGCGTAGGTCGCGGTGCCGTCGGCGAGGCCGGGCAGGTACCGCTCCTTCTGCTCCTGCGTGCCGTACTGCGCGATCGTGGTGCCGACGATCGCCGGGCTGACGACCATCAGCAGCAACGGGCAGCCGGCCGTGGCCAGCTCCTCGCACACGGCCGCGAGGTCGCCGATGTCGCCGCCACCGCCACCGAACTCCTCCGGGATCGAGACGCCGAGGTAACCGAGCTTGCCGGCCTCGGCCCACAGCTCGGTGGTCTTGCGGCCCTCCTTCGCCGCGGCGTAGAAGTACGACTCCCCGTACTTCGCACCCAGCTGCGCGACGGCCTTGCGCAGCTCGCCCCGCTCCCGCGTCTCGCTGAAGGCTGCCGTCGTCTCGGTGGTCTGGGTCATTCCTGCTCCTCGGTCTCGATGACGGCCAGGACGGCGCCCGACTCGACCTGCTGTCCGGCGGTCGCCGCCAGCTCGGTCACGACGCCGTCGGCCGGCGCCGCGATGGTGTGCTGCATCTTCATGGCCTCGAGGACCACGATCGTGTCGCCCTTGGCGACCTTCTGCCCCGCCTCGACGGCGACGCTCATGACCGAGGCCGGCATCGGAGCCAGCAGCGAGCCCTCCGCCACGACGTCGGCCGGGTCCACGAACAACGGCACCGGCACGAGGTCGAGCGAACCGTGCGGTCCGTCGACGTCGACCCAGTCGGGGCCGATCGCGACGTCGTAGGTCTCGGTCACGCCGTCGACGGCGAGCACGACCCGGTCGGGCTCGGCCGAGACGACCTCGGCGACGTCACTGACCAGCCCTCGGATCGAGCCGGTGTAGCTGACCGCGACCTCCTCGTCGCCGACCAGGAACCGACGGACCCGCGGCTGGCTCGTGACGCTGCGGAACGCCGTGGGGATGCGCGACTGCACGCGCGACGTCGTGGACGCGAGCCGCGCCTGGGCCAGCGCGCCAGCGAGCACCAGCCGCTCCCGCTGGTCCCCGGTCAGGGTCGGCGCCGTCCACACGTCGATCCGCTCGGGCAGCAGCGCGGTGTGCACGTCGCCCGCGACGAACGCGTCGTCGACGAGGACCGCACGCAGCAGGTCGCGGTTGGTCACGAGTCCGTGCAGGCGCGTGCGACGCAGGGCGTCGTCGAGCCTGCGGATCGCGGTGCGCCGGTCGGGCCCGTGAGCCACGACCTTCGCGATCATCGGGTCGTAGAAGTGCGACACGACCGAGCCCGACTCGACCGCCGAGTCCGAGCGGACCCCCTCGGGGACCTCGAACGTGCGCAGCAGACCCGTCTGCGGCGACCAGTCGTCGGCGGCGTCCTCGGCGTAGAGGCGGACCTCGACGGAGTGCCCCGTGGGACCGACCGGGGCCTCCCCGAGCGCACCGCCCTCGGCGACCGTGAGCTGCGCGGCGACGAGGTCGACGCCGAACACCTGCTCGGTCACGGGGTGCTCGACCTGCAGGCGCGTGTTCATCTCGAGGAAGAACGGGCGCTGCTCGCTGCCTCCGCCCTCGGAGCCGTCGGGCACGCTCGCGACGAGGAACTCGACGGTGCCGGCCCCGACGTAGTCGACGGCCTTGGCCGCGTTCCGGGCTGCCGTGTGCAGCGCCTCGCGCGTCGCGTCCGAGAGGTTCGGCGCGGGCGCCTCCTCCACGACCTTCTGGTGGCGGCGCTGGATCGAGCAGTCGCGGTCGCCGAGGATCCAGATCGTGCCGTGCGTGTCGGCCATGACCTGCACCTCGACGTGGCGCGCGGTCGGCAGGTACGGCTCGACGAACACCGTGCCGTCGCCGAAGGCCGACTCGGCCTCGGAGCGTGCCACCGCGAGCTCGCGCTCGAGGTCCGCGGGCTTCTCGACGACGCGCATGCCGCGACCACCGCCACCCGCGGAGGCCTTGACCAGCAGGGGGAAGTCGCGAGCCGTCGCGGTGGCCGGGTCGACCTCGAGGATCGGCACGTTCGCGGCCGCCATGAGCTCCTTGGCGCGGATCTTGCTGCCCATCGCCTCGATCGACTCCGGCGTGGGGCCGATCCACGTCAGGCCCGCCTCGCCGACCGACCGCGCGAAGTCGGCGTTCTCCGACAGGAACCCGTAGCCGGGGTGGATCGCGTCGGCGCCGGCGGACTTGGCGGCAGCGAGCACGAGGTCACCGCGCAGGTACGTCTCGGCGGCCGAGTTGCCGGGCAGGTGCACCGCGACGTCGGCCTCGCGCACGAACGGCGCCTCCGCGTCGGCGTCGGAGTACACCGCGACGGTGCGGATGCCGAGGTCACGGCACGTGCGGAAGACACGTCGGGCGATCTCGCCGCGGTTCGCGACCAGGACGCTGCGAATCATGAAAGAGCTCCTTGCGTAGGAAACTGCTGATCGAGTGTCCGCGAGGAACGAGCGGATGTACCGAGATCGGGTGGCGTGGTCTCGATACGGGCCTCGTTCCTCGGCCCACTCGACCACCGGGAATGGCTCACAGCCGGAACACGCCGTAACCGTCGGCGCCCTTGATCTCGTTGTTCGCGATGACCGACAGGCAGATGCCGAGGATCGTGCGCGTGTCGCGCGGGTCGATCACGCCGTCGTCGTAGACCAGGCCCGAGGTGAAGTACGAGATCGACTCCTTCTCGATCTGCGCCTCGATCATCGATCGCATCTGCGCGTCGGCCTCCTCGTCGTACGGCTGGCCCTTCGCCTCGGCCGCGCCACGCGCGACGATCGAGATGACACCCGCGAGCTGCTGCGGACCCATGACCGACGACTTCGCGTTGACCCAGCTGAACATGAACCGCGGGTCGTACGCCCGGCCGCTCATGCCGTAGTGGCCGGCGCCGTACGAGGCGCCCATCACGACCGATAGGTGCGGGACGGTGCTGTTCGAGACCGCGTTGATCATCTGCGCGCCGTGCTTGATGATGCCGCCCTGCTCGTACTCCGCACCGACCATGTAGCCCGTCGTGTTGTGCAGGAAGAGCAGCGGCGTGTCGATCTGGTTGGCGAGCTGGATGAACTGGGTGCCCTTCTGGGCCTCCTCGCTGAACAGCACGCCCTGCGCGTTCGCGAGGATGCCGATCGGGCGACCGTGCAGCTGCGCGAAGCCCGTCACGAGGCTCGAGCCGTACAGCGGCTTGAACTCGTCGAACTCGCTTCCGTCGACGAGCCGCGCGATGACTTCACGGGGGTCGAACGGGATCTTGAGGTCGGTCGGGATGATCCCGAGGAGCTCCTCAGGGTCGAGCACGGGCTCGGCGTAGTCGGCGACGGCCACGGGGCCGCGCTTGCGCCAGTTGAGGCGGCGGATGATCTGGCGACCCAGGCGGATCGCGTCGTGCTCGTCCTGCGCCAGGTAGTCCGAGAGTCCGGAGACCCTCGAATGCATCTCGGCGCCGCCGAGCGACTCGTCGTCGGACTCCTCGCCCGTGGCCATCTTGACCAGCGGCGGCCCACCGAGGAAGACCTTGGCGCGCTCCTTGACCATGACGATGTAGTCGCTCATGCCCGGCACGTAGGCGCCACCGGCAGTCGAGTTGCCGAAGACGAGCGACACAACGGGCCGCCGGTCGGCCGACGACCGGGTGATGTCGCGGAACCCGCGACCACCGGGGATGAAGATGTCCTTCTGGTTCGGCAGGTCGGCGCCACCGGACTCGACCAGGTTGATCGACGGCAGCCGGTTCTCGGCGGCGATCTGCGCGGCCCGCTGGGTCTTGCGGATCGTGAAGGCGTTCGTCGCTCCGCCCTTCACGGTGGGGTCGTTGGCGACGATCATGCACTCGACGCCCTCCACCACGCCGATGCCCGTCACGACCGACGCGCCGACCGTCTGCCCCTGGCCCCAGCCCGCGAGGCTCGAGAGCTCCAGGAACGCGGTGTCGGGATCGATCAGCAGCTCGATGCGCTCGCGCGCCGTGAGCTTGCCGCGCTCCTTGTGCCGCTGGACGTATCGCTCGCCGCCGCCCGCCAGGGCCTGCGCGTGCTGCGCGGCCAAGTCGGCGACGCGCTCGAGCATCGAGTCACGGTTGGTCACGAAGCCCGGGTTCTCCGGGTCGACAGCTGTCTTCAACGGGTGCTCCTTCTGAGGTACCGATGATTGAGGTGCGAGGGCCTGGGGCCGGGTCCTGAGGTGCTGCGAGGAACGAGCAGCCTCGAAGGGCGAAATCGAGGTGGCTTCGAGGCTCGCGCGCCAGAGCGCGCTCGCACCTCAACCACCGGGTGGATCAGTAGCCGAGCAGCTTGGCGGCGAGATCGCGCATGACCTCGTTGGCGCCGCCGCCGATGCCGAGGATGCGGGCGTCGCGGTAGTGGCGTTCGACCTCGGACTCGCGCATGTAGCCCATGCCGCCGAAGATCTGCACGGCCTCGTGCACGACGTGCTCGGCGCACTGCACGGCCTGGTCCTTCGCGACGACGGCCTCGAGGATCATCGACGGGTCCGACTTCGACGCGACGGTCGAGCGCTCGACCGCCTGGCGGGTCAGCGCCTTCGCCGCGGCGGTGCGGGCGTGCATGTCGACGAGCTTGTGGCGGATGACCTGGCGCGTGATCAGCGGCTTGCCGAACGTGTCGCGCTCCTTGGCGTACTGCGCGGCGAGCGCCAGCGCGCGCTCTGCGGTCGCGTAGCCCTGGATCGCGAGCCAGAGCCGCTCGCTCACGAACTGCTGCGCGATCTGGTAGAAGCCGCTGTTCTCCTCGCCGACCAGGTTGCCGACCGGGACGCGGGCGTCCTGGAACGACAGCTCGGCGGTGTCGGAGCAGTGCCACCCGAGCTTGCGGAGCCGGCGGCTCACGGTGAAGCCCGGGGTGTCCTTGTCGATCACGAGCAGGCTGACGCCCTTGTGGCCCTCGCCGCCCGTGCGCACCGCGGTCGTGACGAAGTCGGCGCGCACACCGGAGGTGATGAAGATCTTCGCGCCGTTGACGACGAAGTGGTCGCCGTCGCGCACGGCCTTGGTCGTGATACCCGCGACATCCGAGCCTCCACCGGGCTCGGTGATGCCGAGCGCGCCGATCTTCGTGCCGGCCAGCGTGGGGCGCACGTAGCGGTCGATCAGGTCGGCGTTGCCGGAGTCGATGATGTGGGGCAGCGCGATGCCGTGCGTGAACAGGCTGGCCTGAAGGCCACCCGAGCCGCCGGCCGCGAGCGTGGCCTCGGTGACGATCGCGGCGTCGATCGCGTCTCCGCCCTCACCGCCGACCGACTCGGGGTAGCCCACGGCGAGGAACCCGGCCCTCGCGGCGTCGACGTGGAGCTGGCGCGGGAGCTCGCCGTCGTCCTCCCACTGCGCCATGTTCGGCGCGATCTCGGCGCGCGTGAAGTCCTCGACGACCTTGCGCAGCGCCTTGCGCTCGGGGGTCTCCCAGGCGCTCACGCCGGTCAGGTTCGGGGCTTCGGTGAGCGTGTCAGTCATGCGGAGACCTCCGGGATCAGGGTGGTGGGGACGGTGACGACGCGGGCGCGCAGCCACTCGCCGACGGCCTTGGCCTGCGGGTCGAGTCGGGTCGACGACGCGACCCCCTCGCCGAGCAGGCCGTGGACGATGACGTTGACTGCGGCGATGCGCGGCAGCGGGTGGACCTCGACCTCGAGCTGGGCCGCCTCGGGCAGCAGCTCGCGGACGCGGTCGGGGGTGAGCTCGGCGGCGAGCCAGGCGAACGCGGCGTCGCGGTCGGGGTGGCCGGCGGGGATCCACACGCCGATGTTGGCGTTGCCGCCCTTGTCGCCCGAGCGGGCGAAGGCGACCTCACCGAGCGGCACGTCGCGGGTCGCGCCGTCGACGGGCGGCGCGGCCAGGGCCGGCTCGTCGCGACGCGCCAGCGGGTCCAACGGTGCAGTGTCGGTCGGGGGCGCGATGTCGAGGCGCGTGCCGTCGGCCAGCACGACGACGTGGGGCACGGTGTCCTGCGGGACGTAGGCAGCGCGGTACTCGCCGAACGGCGCGCCCTTCGACGGCGGCGCCATCAGGTAGAAGCCCGGGTAGGAGGCGAGCGCGACTTGCACCGCGGCGTCGCTGAACGCACGACCGACCGGCTCGGGGCGGCTGCTGCGCACGTGGCAGTGCAGCACCGAGGTGGCCTGGGCCTGCGTGCCCGGGTCGAAGACGTCGGTGCGGTCCAGGTGCCACTCGATCCCGTCGGGAGCGTCGGCCGCGAGCGCTGCCTCGACCTGGACGCGGATCCACGCGGCCTTGGCCGGGATGTCGAGACCTGTGAGCTGGAAGGCCACGGTGTTGCGGAAGCCGCCGAGCGCGTTCAGGCAGACCTTCGTGGTGGGCGGCGGGGGCGAGCCCTGGACGCCGCTGATGCGGACCCGGTCCTCGCCCTCCTGCGTCAGCACGATCGTGTCGAGGTGGGTCACGACGTCGGGGTTGGCGTACGTCGGGCCCTGGATCTCGTAGACGAGCTGGGCCGTGACGGTGTCGACCGTGACCGCGCCGCCTGCGCCCTCGTGCTTCGTGATGACCGACGAGCCGTCGGCGTCGATCTCGGCGATCGGGAAGCCGAGCGGGGCCGACAGGTCGAGCGCGCGGAAGCCGCTGTAGTTGCCACCCGTGGCCTGCGTGCCGCACTCGATGACGTGGCCCGCGACGACCGCGCCGGCGAGGGCGTCGAGGTCGGCGGGCGTCCAGCCGTGCGCGTGGATCGCCGGGCCGACGACGACCGAGGCGTCGGTGACGCGGCCCGTCACGACGATGTCGGCGCCCGCGTCGAGCGCCGCTTCGATCCCGAAGGCACCGAGGTAGGCGTTGGCGGTGATGACCTCGCCGCGGAGTTCAACCTGCTGGGCGAGCTCGTCGGTGCGCTGGCGGAGGTCGTCTCCCTCGACGTGAGCGACGTTGACCTCGATCCCCTGCTCCTGCG
>JAHEXN010000029.1:13988-15453 GCA_023252095.1 Actinomycetes bacterium
CACGCGGAGGGCCTCGGCCAGTCCGGCCGGGTTCACGCCGCCGGCGTTGGCGACGATCTTGACGCCCTTCTCCTGCGCGAGTGCGAGGCAGTCGGTGACCTGCCGCAGAAATGTGCGGGCGTAGCCGAGGTTGGCGTCCTTGAGCTGGTCGCGGCCCAGGATCAGCATCGTGAGCTCGGCGAGGTAGTCGCCCGTCAGGTAGTCGAGCTCGCCACCCTCGAGCATCTCGCGCATCGCCGAGATGCGGTCGCCGTAGTACCCGGAGCAGTTGCCGACACGAATCGTCACGGTCGCATCGTGCCCGGTTGAGAACAAACAGTCAACCCTGATTGTTTATGGGAGGAGCAACCACGCCGAACCGCACCATCCGTTCGTCGGGGAAACCCAGCCACCCCGAACCGCACCACCCGGTGGTCGAGTGGCTCGCGAGCTCTGCGAGCGGGCGTGGGGGTACCTCCCACGACGAAGTCGTAGGGGGAGCGAGACCCGGTCACCCGACGGCACCCCTCAACCACCGCCCGGTCCGACCGCTCATCGTCACGCGGGCAGCGTCTCGATACGCCGTCCTCGTTCCTCGGACGCCACTCGACGACCGGGCTGACCGGCTCGTTCCTCGCCGGTGGAGACCCTGACGCGCAGACTGCGTCTGCGGCGTCAGCCCCGCTCGCTCAACCGCTTCGGGTCGTTGCCGGGGAGGCCGGCGAAGGTCTGGATGACGTCGAGCCAACCGTCGGCGGCCTCGCCCTCGGCGCGCACGTCGACGTCGTCGCGGTGACGACGACGGGTCGCGAGGAGGGCGAAGTCCCACGCGTCACCCGTGACGCGGTCGGTGGCGTCCTCCGGACCCCACGTCCAGAGCTCGCCCGACGGAGCCGTGAGCTCCACGCGCACCTCGGCCGCCGGGGCCTCGAGGCCGCGCATCAGGTAGGCGAAGCCGCGTGTGCGGACGCCGAGGTGGCAGACATTGCGCACACGGTCGGTGCGCCGCACCTCCCGACCCAGCGCCTCCGCGACGTCCTGGCCGTGGGCCCACGTCTCCATGTGCCGCGCGGTGGCCATCGACGTCGCACTCATCGGTGGCCCGAACCAGCCGATCTTGGTGCCCGACGGCACGGCCTCGAGCGCGTCGGACAACCGCTGCCGCGAGTCGCGCCAGTGGTGCAGCAACGAGTCGGGCGCGATCTCCACGAGTCGCTCGGTCTCGCTGTCGACGAAGCCCGTCGGGTCCTGCTGGGCGACGTGCTGCAGCAGCTCCCACTCCTCGCCGGCGGCGATCGCGGCGAGGCTGGCCCGGTCGGTCCACAGCAGGTGCGCCACCTGGTGGGCCACGGTCCAGCCCTCGGGGGTCGTGACGGTCTCCCATCCGGCGTCGTCGAGGCCGGCGACCCAGCCGTCGAGCTGCTCGCTCTCGGCCACGAGATCGGCGATCACGGGGTTCGTCGGGGTGGGGTCGGCCATCTCAGGT
>JAHEXN010000029.1:15463-18518 GCA_023252095.1 Actinomycetes bacterium
GCGAGGGTGTCGGCCCAGGCGTCGAGGATCGACGCCCGTCGGGCACTGTCGTCGGTCAGTGACGCGGCCAGCCCGAGGCCACGCGCGAGGTCGAGGGTCGCCTGCACGTGCTGGCGGTTGCGACCACGGCTCTCGTCGACGCCAAGCAGCGCGACGGTGTAGGCGTGGGCGTCGCGACCGAACCGGCGCTCCAAGGGCACCACGGCGTCGCGCAGGACCGCATCGGTGCGCGCCGCGACCCACAGCTCGAGCGCCGCGAAGAAGACGGGCGACACGTACTGCGCCGCGATCAGGTCGAGAGCGGCGCGAGTGCGGCCCTCGGCCGGCAGGTCGGCCGCGGACTGCGCCAGCTCGAGCCGACGCCGCTCGGTCAGGTGCTCGACCGCCGCGACGACGAGATCCTGCTTGCTCGGGAAGTGGTGCAGCTGGGCCCCGCGGCTCACGCCGGCGCGCTGGCTGACGACGGTCGTGGTCGTACCGGTCCAGCCGAGCTCCACCAGGCACTCGACCGTGGCCTCCATGAGACGCAGCCGCATGAGTCGGGTCCGCTCCCCCTGGGGAACCCGGGCCGCCGGACCGAGGTCGGACGCGACAGGAGAACCGTCGGTGTGGGGAGTCGCGGACACCCCCACAGCATGGAGAGGCCGTCAGAAACCGTCAACCCTGCCGGTTTCTGGTGGTGATGACGGCGGCCGAACATGGCTATTCTTCGGGGCAGTCGCAGCAGGGGGCTGCGTCCGGGTCGGCCTCGGCCACCTGCCGACGACACCGTGGGGACCCACCGATGAGCACCTTGCCTCCGCCGCCCGGCACACCAGGCCCCGAGACGAGCGCCGACGCGGGCAGCGTCCCGCCGCCTCCCACGGGTGGCACCGCCACAGTTGCCGGGGGTTCCGGCCGCCGCATGCCGCTCGGCCTGAAGATCGGCTTCGGCGTGCTCACGCTGGCACTCATCGCCGGGGCTGCGGTCAGCGTCGTGGGGTACACCAAGCTCAGCGGCGGCGGACCCCAGCCGGCCGACGTGCTCCCCGCAAGCACGGTCGCCTACGCGCGGCTCGACCTCGACCCGTCCGCGAGCCAGAAGATCGCGCTGCTCGACCTGATCAACCGCGTCCCCGAGGTCAAGCAGGAGCTCGGCCTGGAGGACGTCGACTCCCAGGCCGACCTCCGCGAGGTCGCGTTCACCGACTGGTTCGGCATCGACGACGCGTGTGGCGTCGACTACGAGGACGACGTGAAGCCGTGGATCGGTGAGCGCGTGGGCCTCGGCCTCGTCGGCGGGTTCGACATCACCGACGACGAGGACGAGACGACGCTCAGCGTCGCGGAGAACTCGGTCCTCGTCCTGCAAGTCACCGACGAGGACAAGGCTCGCGAGGGCATCACCAAGCTCGTCCAGGAGTGCGGCGTGCTCGAGGAGATCGCCGGCGACCTCGGCGAGGACCTCGACGAGCCCGGCATCGTCTTCCGCGACGGCTACGCCCTCGTCACGATCTCGCCCGACAGCGCCGACGCGATCGACGCGGCTGCCGACGAGGGCACGCTCGCTGCCGACAACGAGAAGTTCGCCGATGACATGGACACGCTCGGCGAGGACGGTGTCGCCTCGGTCTGGTACGACCAGGGTGCCCTCTTCGACAAGAGCAAGGAGGCCATCGAGGAGCTCGGTGACGACGCACCTGCCGACGTCGACGAGTTCCTCGCCGCCTACGAGATCCTCGACACCGCGGCCGTCACGATCCGCGCCACCGACGACTCGCTCGAGGCGGCCGGCGTCACGACCCTCACGCGCGACCTCGACTCACCCGACGAGGACGGCATCGCCGGCCTCCCGGAGGACACCCTGATCGGCGCGTCGCTCGTGGGCGGGAGCCAGTTCGCGGACAACATCTGGAGCTCGGTCCTGCCGCTCGGGGACCTGTTCTTCGGCCTGCAGTCCATCGACGACTGCTTCCCGGAGGACGACCCGGAGGCCGTGGAACCCAACCCGGACGAGCTCGAGCCCCTGGTCCCCGAGGAGCAGGACGACTTCCAGTACGAGGAGTGCGCACCGCTGTCGTTCGACGACGCCCTGGAGGACTTCGAGGACGAGACCGGCCTGACGCTCCCGGAGGACCTCGCGACGCTGCTCGGCGACGAGCTCAACGTCTACGTGGGCTCGGACGGTCTCGACGACCTCGACCGCGCGCGCAGCTTCGACGACCTGCTCGACACCGTGCAGGCCGGCATCGAGATCACGTCGGACGGCGACGTCGCGGGCGTGCTCGAGTCACTCGTCGACTACATCGGGATCGATCTCGACGTCACCGAGACCGACGACGGTGCCATCATCGCGACGAACGATGCGGCCGCCGAGACGCTGGAGTCCGACGACGGCCTGTCCGGCACCGAGGCCTTCGGCAGCGTCATCGAGGAGCACGACCGTCCGCTCGGCGGCCTGTTCGTCGACGTCACGGGACTCGTCGACGCGTTCAAGGCAGCCGGCGCGCCGTCGGACTTCACCGATGACCTGTCGTTCCTGCGGGCGTTCGGCCTTGACGTCTGGCTCGAGGACGACAACGTCGTGAGCTTCAGCGCCAAGCTGAGCTTCAACCCCGAGGGATAGAGCAACCACGCCGGGCCGCACCACCCGGTGGTCGGGCGGCCTCAGCACTCGACCAGCAAGGGGTGGCGGCCACGGGCGGCCTCAGCACTGGACCAGCGGGGGCGCGGAGAGCCTCAGCCTCGGCGCCAGAACTGCCACCAGCGGCGACGAGTCGGAGGGGTCGATGCCTGCGCGTCAGGACCGGGGACGATGTCGCCGACGACGTAGCCGTCGACCACCGCCGCCTCGGGCGACCCCTCCGAGACGACCTCACCCGTGAGGGGCTCCGACGACACGTGCTCCTGCTCGGCGAGCGGCACCTCGTCGGCGACCTCCTCGCCCACGGCAAGGCGCGCGAACCGTGCAGCGAGCCGGACCGCCTCGCGACTCTCCTCGAGGACGTCGACCACGACGGGGAAGGCGTGCACCTGGCCGCGCCACAGGTGGGTCTCGACCTCGACGCCGCGAGCC
>JAHEXN010000030.1:0-1482 GCA_023252095.1 Actinomycetes bacterium
TCCGGATCGACCTGGTCCATGTACCTCACCGCGACTCGTCCCTGAGCGTCGATGACGTAGGTCGTCGGCACGGCCACGGCGGGCAGCGAGGAGGAGAAACCGATCAGCATCTCGCCGCCGGAGTCACTGAAGCTGGGATAGTTCATCCCGAAGTTGGACGCGAAGGCCTTCGAGGCAGTGCGGCCCTCGCGGATGGCGATGCCCACGAACTGCACGCCCTGACCCGAGAACTCGTCGGCCATGGCGATCAGGTCAGGGGTCTCCTTGCGGCACGGCGGACACCACGATCCCCAGATGTTGACCACGAGCACGTCGCCCTCGAACTGCGCGGTGCTGAGCGGGGCGCCGTCGAGGTCGGTCCCTTCGAGGACCGGCGCCTCTTCACGCTCCGATGGCGCGACGACGGTGATGGACCCGTCGCCCGAGACGTATCCGCCCTCGGTGGCGTCGGTCGATGTCGCGCTCGAGCAGGCGTTCAGGGTGGCGACGGCAGTGACGACGAGGGACGCGACGATGGAGCGTCGGGCGACGCGTCGCAGACGGGCAGAACAGGTTGTTGCCAAAGGCATGGGAACTCCGGAGGTGGCTGAGGACAGGGCTGTGCCCTGTGCTCAGCAGCGCGTCGGAGTTTCGAGCGGGCCGAGGTGCGAGTGGAGTCCGGTCGGGACCGGGAGGATCGTTCGGACCTGTCGTGCTGCGAGCCCCAGGTAGCTGTCCGCTCGTCGAGCGGACGCAAGGACGAGCGCGAGAACGACGAGCAGGCAGGTGATGGCCAGGCACAGCACACCGACGTCGTGACCGTCGACGACTCCTCGATCCGAGGCAGGCTCCTGGTCGGCGACCACGGACGTCGCGAAGGACGTGACGTCAGCGACGACCGGCTCCTGTTGCGACGAGGAGCCGGAGCCGACGGCCAGTGCCAACGCCAGGAAGAGTGAGGTCACGATGGCAGCCGTCCGGAGCCTCTGCACGCGCAGCAGCGCGAGGGGTCCGGGACGTGACATGCCGCGAGAATACCGAATGAGGCACACATTGCGTCATCCGGTAGTGACCACTCCTACGATCGGTAGGACTTCGCTTGGAGCACCGACTGGTCAGCCATCGGTGTATGGTCATCGCATGCTGACCATTGCAAGTCGCGTCGACGTCATGAATCGCCTCGGTCGGGCGATGGCCGATCACACGCGATCGAGGATCCTGCTCGACCTGCTCGAGCAGCCCGGATATCCGGCCATCCTGGCCGAGACCCTGGGACTGACTCGCACCAACGTCTCGAACCACCTGGCCTGCCTGCGGGGCTGCGGCATCGTGGTGGCGGTGCCAGAGGGACGACGCACCAGGTACGAAATCGCCGACCCGCATCTCGCTCGCGCTCTCCAACAGCTCATGACGGCCGTCCTGGCCGTCGATGACGGCGTGGCCTGCGTCGACGACGCCTGCAACGTGCCGCTGTGCTGTGGTCCGGCCGAGCAGGCGAGCCGA